>CAYPTM010000212.1:0-5088 GCA_964413345.1 uncultured Elusimicrobiales bacterium | reverse complement strand
GGCTGTTCCAGCCGGGAGCGGTGTTAAATCCGGGGCGGCGGGCCAGCCGGTTTATATTTCCGCGGAAGCCGGTACCGCAGGGAAATCCGGCGGGACGTCTGCCTTGCTGGAATCATGGCGGGGACCCTTCGGCTTCGGCCTGTACAAATCTTCCGCGTCCGTCGTTTACGCCGAGGCCGCCGTTTACGATTTGAAGCGGGGTTTCGGGAAAATACGTCTTGAGTGTCCGGGGGTGAAGCTGTCGGGCGCAAGCCGTGCCGGACTTGTACTGGACGGCAATGACGCGGTTTTTTCGATTGACGGCAACCCCTGCGCCTCGGCGGGGGGGCTTATGTTTGTCCCCTCACTGGACTATGTTTCCTCCTCGGCTCCGTCCGGCGGCAAATTGCAAACGGCTTCTCTTTCCTACCGCACCGAGCGGTTCTCCGTCTGGCCGCCTGTAATAAATGCCCTGCTTCGTGCCGTTTCCATAATTTTCTTTTTCATTGGACTTTACTCATTTTGCGGCGCGTACGGGCTGAACCGCTTCCGTCGTTTTGTAATACCGGCGGGCCTGGCGGTATTCGCCTTTGGCGCGGCTTCACTGTTTTCCTTCGCACTGCCTTCTGAAAAAGGAGTTTACTCGGAACTGGCTTCCGCTTTCGCGCATGGGAACACCTGGCTGGCGCGCGAGGTCCCGGGTGAACTGCTGCAGGCGGCGGACCCCTATCAGTATGCCTACGCCTGGAAATACCGGATATGGGATCTCAGTCTTTACAAGGGACATTTCTACATGTACTTCGGCGCTGTCCCGGCATTGGTCAGGGTTGCGCTGCTGAACCTGCCGTCCGAAGCCTTCATGGTGGCGTTTTACGGGTTTTTGTGGGCGCTTGCCTTTTTCCTTTGCTGTCGTGAAGTGTCGGCACTTTTCGGACGCGGCAGGGACAGCGTCTTCGCTCTTACCGCGGGAGCGGCGGGAGGGTTCAGCCCGCTGCTGATATATCTGCTTAACATCCATACCGTTTATAACGAAGCCGCCCTTTCCGCCGCCGCCCTGTCCGGGTTTGCGGTTTTCTGGTCGTTGCGGGCCATGGAGGGGGGAGGCCGTATGCGTTACGCATTGTCCGGGCTGTTCTTCGGCCTTGCTTTCGCCACGAGGCCCAGTCTGGCGTTCGGTTTCGCGCCGTTTGCCCTGCTCGCGTTCTCTTACGGGGCTGATATGCGCGGCAGACTCAGAAACCTTGCCTTCTTCCTTGCGCCTTTCGCGTTGACCGGCCTGTTCGTCCTTATATATAACCATGTCCGTTTCGACAGTGTTTTCGAGTTCGGCGTGGCTTTCCAGTACAACGCGACGCATGAGCTGGTCCGCGCCGGGAAGTTCTTCTCGCCGGCCTATATATTGCCGCACCTGCGCGACTATTTCGTCGTGCTGCCCTCCTGCGGGCTTTCGTTTCCGTTCGTCAGGGGGACAGGTCCCGACGGGCTTGTGTTCGATTCGTCCGTGTTTTCCATTTTCGCATGGTGCCCGCTTTCCGTATTCTTTGCCGCGCCGCTTTTCGCGGCGGACAGGAATCTCCGGCGTTTCGCGTGGGCCGCGCTGGCTTCTTCCATAATCAATCTGCTCGTCCTGTCGTCCAATGCCGTGATAAGCGCGCGTTATATGATGGATTTTTCCTTCGGTTTCATTCTGTGCGGGGCCGCCGCGCTGATAGCCGGACACGCCAGGAAGCCCGCCGTTTTCCGCTTCATACTGGCCGCGCTGATTGTCTTCTCTGTTTATATGGCGTCCGGCATGGCCTTGTCGGCCATACGGATAACAGACCCTCAGCGCTACGCCGGGTGGCTGAGGCTGCTGGGGCTTATATGAAGAAACGGCTTCTGCTTATTCTGGGTATTGCGGCTTTTGCTTTTCTGGCTGGCGGGCTTTTTTCCGGCGTCCTCAGCGGACAGGGTGCTGACCTTTGGAATATCGGTTATCCCACGCGCGCCGATATGGCGCGCGGGCTTGGCGGCTGGCTCTCCTCCCAGTTCTGCGGGCTTCCGCTGGCGGCAAAAGCGCAGTCAGGCCTTTTTTATCCTTTGCAATCCCAATTCTTTTTTCTGAATCTTCCTTCCGCCTTCAATACGGCTTTCCTTCTCCATATCATCATAACCGGTGCGGGCGCGGCCCTTTTCGCGGCGGAACTGGGGCTTGGCTTCTGGCCCTGTCTCTGCGCGGGGCTGTCCTTTATGCTTAGCGGGCCCGTGTTGTGGCGCATTTCGGCTGGACATCTGGATGTCGTTTCAACGCTGGCGTGGACCGGTTTCATTTTCCTGGGAGTGTTGAGGCTTTACCGCGCGCCATCTTTATTCAACGGTGCTGTCCTTGCCTTGCTGGGCGGACTGTGCGCCCTTGCCGGGCATATGCAGTACACCTACATGATTGCCTTGTCGGCGCTCTGCTACGCGCTGTATCTTTCGCTTTCCGCCGGATGGAATAAAAAATTCTGGTGTTTTGCCTTGCCGGCCGGCGCGGCGGCTGTGGGCATGGCATCGGTGTTATGGGGGCCCATGCTTGAGGTGCTGAAGTATTCCCCCAGGGCCGGCGCGGGGGAGATATTCTTCGGCACCTTCTCCATGCCGCCGGAGAACATTGTGCAGATTCTGTTCCCGGACATTATGGGCAATTATTTCCGCGGCACTTATTTCGGACGCTGGTATCCGTGGGAATCCGCCATTTACTGCGGCGCGGGAACATTCCTGCTCGCCTGCGCTGCCGTGAGGCTGAAGGCTAGGGAAACGCTGTTTTTCTCCCTGGCGTTTATCTTCGCGGTATTCGCGGCTTTCGGGGAATACGGGCCTTTGCTTAAGCCCATGGGCCTGCTGCTGCCGGGCTTTGAATACCTGCGCTGTCCCGGTCGCTTTGGCGCGCTTGCCGTGTTTTTCGCTTCAATATTGTCAGCCTACGGTTTGCAGGCCGTCATGGACATGGAGGACTCCGCCAGAAAGATTTTTCTGAAGCGGCTGTGCGGCTGGACGGCACTGATTGCGGCACTATTCGGGCTCATCCTGTTTGCCGCGGGACTGTCCGGCCATGCGCTATGGAAGGACGCGTTGAGCGCGTATTTTGATTTGAAGCTCCGCCTGTTGCTGCCGCTTTATTCCGACGCGCTTGCCGTAAAGCTGTTTGCCGTCTCTTTGCGCGGCTGGTTTATAGGCTGTTTGTGGCTTGCTCTGTTCTGCGGGGCGGCCCTTTGGCTTGGCGGGCGCAGGTATGCGCTGTCGGCGGGGCTTGCGGTTGTCGTCATGTGCGAACTGCTTTTCAACGGTGCGCGTTATGTGGTCAGTTTCAAACCGCACACACTGGCTCTGGATGAAGGGGCCGCAAAGTATCTGGCGGCTCAGCCGCGTCCGTTCCGTGTTCTCAGTCCGGATATCAGGCCCGGCGTGTTCACCGCGTCCGGTTTTGAGAGCGCGGAGGGATATGATTCAATCCGTCTCGCGGATTATCAGGATTACTACAACACCTCGCAGGGCAGCGCTGACCGGCTGTATCTGGCACGCTTTTCCGGCCTGAACCAGTTGACGGCCTACCTGAATCCGAAATACATAGTAACCCGAAGGGATCTTGCCGCCACGCCTTATCTGACGCAGGAATACGGCGGCCCGGGCGTAAAAGTCTACCGCTGGCATAACGCGCTTGAGCGCGTATTCCTGGCCTGTCCCGCCTTCGCGCCGGACAAGGAGAGGGCTCTGGCTATGCTTGCCGCAAGCGAGCCTGACCGCCATCCTCTGGCCGTTCTCGGCGAGAATTTCGTCCCTTCCCCGCTTTGCGGGCGCGGCCGCGTGAAAATAACCTCGTACCGTCCGGGCCGCATGGAGGCGGAAATCACGGCGGAGGACAAATCTTTCGCGGTGTTTTCGGAAAGCTATTTCCCGGGCTGGAAGGCGTATGTAAACGGCAGGGAAACCAGTATTTTGAAAACCAACGTTTTCATGCAGTCCGTGCCGGTCGAGGCGGGCTCAAGCAGCATCGTATTTGTGTTCGAACCGGTGCGGCTGTATCAATTCGGATTTTTATCCGCCGCTGCCCTGTTGTTGGTCTTACTTATCCTTTTGAGGAGTTTCCGCCGCTGATCCATGCGGAACCCTGGTTTCTGGGCCGGGAGCGAACGACAAAGTTTGACGCCGCCTTTTATCAGGGCGGCGTTTTTTTGTTCGGGAGAGCGGTTTTGCGGGTATTTATTTGCTGCCGGGGGGAACGTTGTGTTCCAGGTGGAAAAGGTCGTCCACGCGGACATTAAGCGCGTTTGCCAGGCTCAGGGCAATTGCCACGGAAGGGGCGTAATCCCCTTTTTCTATGGATATAATGGTCTGCCTCGTAACCCCCGCCAGGTTTGCAATCTGCTCCTGCGTGAGATTACGTTCCGCGCGTATGACCTTAAGCCGGTTCTTTAGGACATTCATAAGCGTCCGCTAACCTTATTTCTGTATATATTGTAATCTATGCTTTACAAAATGTCAAGCTTTATTTACAGGTTATCAACGTATTGTGTGCCAGAGGGGAACTGCAACCCTTTAAGACACATTTGCCAACACCTGTTGATAACCAGTTGATAAGTTTTGCTCAAGAGGGAAAAACGGGGTGGAAGGCGGTTTTTAGGGGCTTCAAATTTTGGTATAGTATTAACAGGGCGGAAATGCCGCATGGCATGGACCGCGCCGCAGTACAAAAGAAGCAGTGGCATATATTATTGGAGGATATAATCAATGGCAATAAAAGTTGGCATTAACGGCTTTGGCCGCATCGGCCGCCTGGTTCTTCGCGCTGGCCTGAAGAACCCCGGTCTTGAGTTTGTGGCGATCAACGACCTTACTGACGCCAAGACCCTGGCCCATCTCTTCAAATACGACTCCACCTTCGGCACCTACCCGGGCGAAGTGAAAGCCGGCGAGAATTCCCTCATCATCGACGGGAAGACCATAAAGGTCCTGTCCTCCAAAGACCCCGCCACCCTGGGCTGGAAAGACCTGGGCGTGACCATCGTCATCGAGTCCACCGGCAAGTTCACCGAAGCCGAAAAGGCCAAGGCGCACATAGTCGGCGGCGCGAAGAAGGTCATCATTTCC
>CAYPTM010000211.1:0-5093 GCA_964413345.1 uncultured Elusimicrobiales bacterium | reverse complement strand
CTGCCGCTGCGAATGGGTTGATAAAGCTCCATGCAGTGTCCGCTGTGCCGGAACTGGAAAAACTTTACAACGCAAGTGCCCCGAGCACCTCCAAACGTGCAGGGTTGGTCGATGCTTTGAAAGGTATAACCGGAAAAGAATACTCAGTCCAATGAAATAACAGCAGTTGCGGTTTGTCTGTCGGTTCTCTGTCTAGCCAAAAGCCCTCCGGTTTTTGGATGGTGGACGGTTTTAAGTTTAACTTCCAGTATCGGTCGCTAATGGTAAAAAGCCAATGCTGACAAACCCCTGTCCACGAGCGTTAATCTGGTGCGCATCCGCCCGCGGGGCCTGTGATTATTAGCCCCTAATTGTCTTATTCTGTGACCCGCAAGAAGCACTGCTCTGTTTCCCGAAATATCCACCTTTCCACTTTTAGCATTATAGATCTAGTCTCGGCTGGGTTTTATTTCCAACAGGTAAAGTGAGTAGTTATCCTCGCTGTCCTCCCGACAACTGTTCATTGCGGACACGCGGCGGAAAGAATAGTTTTGGAGCAGCGCCTTTTCATCCGCATTTCTTGTCTCCGGGGGCATGCTGTACCACGCCATGTCTTTTACCAGTGCCAATTTTCTGACTGAGGGGGGGATGCGGACAGGGACTATCGTTTTCCTTTCCGAAAATGTTGTGATACTGGATGGCGCGTAGGAAGCTATGTAGATATCACTTGGCAGTGCATTGCCCGCACGTTTCAACAGGAGATGGATGCCAGCTGCCTGCGCGGAACGATTTTCCGCGATTTTTTCAAGATTCATAAAACCGGGCCACCCTGCAAGTTCCGCCAACAGCAAGGCTGCGGCCAGTGCCGCCATAATTGCCTTATTCCGGCACTGCTTGAATATTGCCGCCATGCCGGCTCCCGCGATAAGGCAATAAAAGGTGGATGCTCCCAGGGCAAAACGGCTGGTTTCGCCAAGGTAAAAGGGGGGAGCGAGCAGGCTGGCAACAAACACAAGTATAATGAAAAAAGTTCCGCACAGGCGCGCGCCCTGGCGCACAGCGGGCAGCAACAAGCAGCTAACAAAGCATATGCCTGTGACTGGCGAGTTATAAGGCGGAATAAACCAGAAAAGAATATTACCGAGGAGTGTTGATGGGAAATCAGGCGCGAAACCAGCGTTAATTTGCGTGAGTTGGGAGTTGTGTAGTAGCGGAGCACGGGCCAGCAAGTCCAGCAGTGGCAAGGCGCATATGATATAGAAGCCCGCGCTGCGTGGCAGCCGTTTCCGCAGCGCAAGCAGGGCCGGGATGGCTGCAAGGAGAAATGCGTTTTCGTAGCGCACCATTACGGCAATGCCAGTCAAGCTGGCAAGCAGGATCTCGCTTTTCCAATTCGGCCGTTTCAATTGCAGGGTCAGCGCGGCCAGCACTGCCAGCAGGCAGAAAGCTGACGCTATGCCTGTTTCCGTGGCGGAAGCAAAGAGCAGGTGCGTTTTTGAAACAGCAAGCAGTCCGGCGGATAAAAGACCGGCCAGCGGGCTGCCCCAAATGCCGAAGGCCGTCAGAAAGGCTAGCGGTATGGCGAAAGTGTCCAGCAGACGCGAAAGCGCATGGGCTGTGCCAGGTTTTTGGCCCGCCAGCCGGAATGCGGACGCAAGCATGACGTGATATCCTCCGGGCCAGGGAGATGCGGTGCATTGTTCCGGTGCGGCAATGGAGCCCTGCTGCACTTCGCACAGTCGGCCTGTCTTGACGAGTGATTGCGCGATGGCTATGTGGGAGTATTCATCGAAAAAAACTATATGCCTCGGAGGGAATGCGCAAAACCTGAGCGCCGCCCCCGCCAAAGTTATAAGGAGCGCAGCAACGCATGCCCTGGCTCCCGCTTTTTTCAACAGAGCGGCAAGTTCCTTTCTGGAAAGGAATGTCCCGATAATGGTCCCAGCAAGCAAAAGGTAAATAAGCCGCGGTTCCCACGTGGCGATAATATTGCCGAGCGCGGTTATGATTTGGTTGTCATTAATAAGCGACATCATTTCCCAGTCAGTCTACAAGTTTTCCTGCTGCCCCGCATCTTTTCCATGAAGTGCCGTGTCCGCGTCTGCGGTCAGGACAGGCAATTTTGCTCCTATCGTCAGTAACTATGTGACCCGCAAGAAAAACTTCTCTGTTTCTCGGAATACTCACCTTTCTGCGGGCGGGAAGGCTGTGCTTGATTACAAGCGGGACATCGATAAGACAAGAACGGTGACACCTGTTCATACTGCGGCGCACCGTGCAAAATCTGACGAATATGTTAAAACCGTAGTGTAAGGCCGGGATTTGGGCCGCAATATAATATAGAATTTCAGATATACTGCATCTTCCGGGGGGGTAATGACGTCACCATTTTATGTCAGAGTCTGCTTCGCGGCTGTTTGTTCCCTGCTGCTGTCGTCGGCTGTCCGTGCCGAGGAGGCCAGGAAGCACGAGACGCCCATTCATCACGCGCAGCCAGCGCATCAGGTCCATCACGCGGAGGCGGCGCCGGATTACGGCGAAAAGTTTCGGAAGGCTGTCGGTATCAACTTCCCCGGCCTGAACGCCCGCCTTTTCTTCACGCCCAAGGTCGCGGGCGAAATCCGGGTTCAGCATCTTGAGCATGTGCTGGTGGCCGGGGGGCGCTTCTACTACTATCCGGAAATTGAAGGTTTCAAGGACAGCCGCTTCCGTGCCTTCACCGGCCTTGAGGCGGACTATCTTTCCGTAAAGGGCCACGTCAGCGAGGGTAACGGGTTCGCCGGAGAAATATTCGCCGGGGTGGATTATTTCTTCCACAAGAATTTCGCCTTCCAGCTGGACTTTGGCCCGGCCTTCATCACCGTCAGCGACCATTCCACTGCCATCTCGTCCGACGGCCTGCATTTCATCTTCAACACCGGCATCAACTATTACTTCTAAGAGGATATGACCATGAGAAAATTCTTACTGAGCGCCGTTCTCGCGTGCCTTTCCGGCAACGCGTTCGCCGGGGTGTTCATCGGCATGGCAAGCGCCGCCAAGGACCAGGTGGAGCAGCTTGATAACAAGGTCCGCGAGCATCAGGCCGCCAACCCCTCCCCTTCCCCGACGCCTACTCCCACACCGACGCCGCCGACTTCGCACGGCATCCTTTTCCGCAACTATTGCAGCGAGACAATTTGGGTGGGGTCGCTCCGTTCTTCCGGGCCTACGGCCTCCTTCCCTTCCGGCTGGGTTATGCCGCAGGGTTCCACTTATACTGTCAGCGTTCCTGACAGGTGGAGCGGCCGTTTCTGGCCGCGCACCGGGTGCGACTTCTCCGCCAACTGCACCGGGGCCTTCTGCTGCAAAACAGGCGACTGCGGCAAGGCCAGCCCTCCGCTCTGCGACGCCGGCAAGGGTGACGAGGCCCCCGCCACGCTCATGGAGATAACCTTCAACGGTGACGGTGACAACGATTACTACGACATCAGTTTCGTGGACGGGTTCAACCGGTCCATGTCGGTGGAACCCTGGGGCAATTACGACGCCGGCACGATGACCCGCTGGTGCGGCAACGGCGGCTGCAATTTCTCTGACGCCACCAGCCCCAACGCGCCTGTCTGCCCTGACGTCCTGAAATATGCCGCCGACGGCAACAAAAGCTGCCTAAGCCCCTGCAAATACGTCACCCGGGCCGGTTCCACGGAGCCGGATGAAGTCCGCGCCCGCCATTGCTGCTCATGCAGCGAGCAGAACCTCTCCCCCGGCGCGGTCTGCATCAACAACTGCAATAATTTCGCCCTGGGCTACGGCTATAACTGCTCTCCTTACAACAATAACGACCTGACCCAGCGTCCGGCCTGCCTTTGCGACCCTCTCCTCAAGTTCCTTTCCGCCCACGGCAACGTCAACAAGGCCTGGGATACGCAGTATCAGGCTTACATCAACAACGTGGAAAGCAAATGCCCCACGGTCTACGGCTGGCAGTATCACGACGACCACGGCCTCTACCAGTGCCGCAAATCCACCGGCTGCTCCGGCTCTGTCGGGTGCATGAGTTACATCGTAACCTTCTGTCCCCGCTGACGGTCAATCTCCTAAAAGAAAATGCCGCCCCATATCGGGGCGGCATTTTTTGTCCGCAAGTCTTTAAGTTTTAATGTTTCGCCGTATGGGCCTGTGCGGCTCCGGCCGGCTTTTCTGCGGTGACAGTAACCATCGCTATCTTCCGTTTTGCCTCTATCGCCTTTATCCCCAGTTGGGTTTCCAGGGCCTGCGCCAGGGCTTCTTTTTTGGAAGGGTCCCATTTAAGCGTCATGTCGTACAGGCCTTTAAGCCCGGTTTCGTCTATTATCGGGATTTCGACAATTGTTTCCAACACTTCAACTATGAAGGGGAATTCCTGCCCGGAGACTTCTAGCTTTCCCGGTCCGGAATTGAACTGGAATTGGCCCTCTGGGGGGGATTTCTTCAGTCCAGACACTCCGTTTTTGGCCATCTTCAGAACAAGTACGGACATCTCGCGTTTTTCCTCGCGGGTTTTCAGACCTAGGGTAAGTTCTATAGCTTGCCGGGCCAAGGGCTGAATCTGTGCTGCCTTGCTATACGGGGTTTTTACGAGGATGTTGAATTTCCCATCACCATCAATGCCGTTTTCGAAAATCATTCTGTTTTCCGGCAGACCGTAGGCCTTGGCAAGCATCCATTTCAGGGATACATTTTGCCCGGAGAGGAGATTGCCGCCAATTTTGCTGGAACAGCCCTCCGCCCCGGTTTCAGGCGTGGATATCCGCACCTCAAACAAGGCGGATTCTGGAGTGTTATTAGTGACGGCCGCGCTGCGGTTACCATGCGAGCTGCTGTCAAATTTCCCCGCTATGATGTCGTCCAGATCCTTTGCGGTCAGGCGGGAGGGGTATGTTCGCAACGCTATCATGCCTTTTGCGTCTATGACCACGGTGTCCGGCCTTCCGCGCACCTTGAGGGCCTGAAAGGCCGACTTGTCATCGTCCAGTCCTATCCATCCTTTGAAGTGGTGATTTGACAAGAATTTCTCCACGGTTTTCTGGTCTTCGTCCGTTACGGAGATAAAGCGCACCGGTTTCCCCTGCATTTTATCCACTAGCTCGTTG
>CAYPTM010000210.1:0-5096 GCA_964413345.1 uncultured Elusimicrobiales bacterium | reverse complement strand
TCAGGCCTTGCGGAGGAGTTCCGCCGCAAGTTCCGGCGGAGTGGAATTTATGTAGAAGCCGCTGCCCACCTCGAAACCCGCCACATGGGTAAGCTTGGGCATTATCTCTATATGCCAGTGGTAGTAAGGAGTATCCGGGTCCCGCATCGGGGTGGTGTGTATGGTGAGATTCAGCGGAGGATCCTTCAGCAGGGCGCGGTATTTGCCCCACACGGTCTTCATCATCTGGGCGAGAAGGGTTATGTCTCCCTTCTTTATGCTCTCGTAGTGGCAGTAATGCGCCTTGGGTATTATCCAGGTCTCGTAAGGGAAGCGGCTGGCGTAAGGAGTCACGCAGATGAAGGATTCGTTCTCCGCCACAAGGCGCTTCTGCACGGCGCGTTCCTCGTGTATTATGTCGCAGAAAACGCAGCGTTCCTTGTATTCGAAATAGGCCTTGGCGCCCTTCATCTCCTGCATGACGCGGATGGGCACCATCGGCAGGGCGATGAGCTGGGAATGGGGATGGGAAAGCGTGGCGCCGGCGGGACGTCCGTGGTTCTTGAAGACAAGGACGTACTGGAAACGCTTGTCCTTGCGCAGGTCGAGCATCCTGTCGCGGAAGGCCCAGAAAATATCCTCTACGCGCTTGTTCTCCATTTCCGCCATGGTTTCGAAGTGATTGGGGGTCTCGACTATCACCTCGTGCGCGCCTATGCCGTTCATGCGGTCGTACATGCCGTCGGCGGAACGCTCGTCCTCCCCCTCCACCTTAAGAGCGGGATATTTGTTGGGGATGACGCGCAGCCACCAGCCCTTGGCGTTGGGCAGGCGGCCCGGGTCGTAGTAGGCCAGTATCTCCGACGGAGTCATGGCCTCGTTGCCGCTGCAGAAAGGGCATTTGGAGACGTCCTCAGGCGGAGGCTCCGGTATCTTGTAGTCCGACGGCCTCGCGCTTCGTTCCGACGCGATGATAACCCAGCGCCCTATGATTGGATCTCTTCTAAGTTCCGGCATGGTCTGCTCTCCGGGTAAAAATGTCAGGAAGCGGCTTGCGCGTCCTTGTTCTCGTCAACAGCCTGTCCGTCCGCGGCGGGAGTTTCCTCCTGCGGGGTGGAAGGCGGTTCCGGCACGGCATTTTCCTGCGCCGGAACTTCGGCTGAAACAATCGGTTCAGGCTGAGCCGGCTCTTCCTGCGCCGGGGCCGACACTTCGGCGGCGGAACTGCCGTCCGTCGGTTCGGACACGGATTCGCCTTCGGCTGCGGGAGCGGCGGCATCCATCTCCGGCGCAGTTTCCGCAGGTGTCGCTTCCGGCGATTCGGGCGACGCTTCTCCGCTCTCGGGCCGGACATCGCCTTCGGAGGGAACTTCCATTGCCGCAGCGGGGGGCTCTGAGCCTTCCGCGTCAGCGCTGGAAACAGCCGTTTCCGCATCCGCGGACCCTTCGCCCGGGGATGAAACGGCGTCCCCTTCCGGCACACTGGTTCCGGTCCCGGCATTTCCGCTTTCGGACACGGGGGCCTCACCGGTCTGGACCGGAGGCTGTCCCTCGGTGCCGAGCGGAAGTTCGGGCTGGGGCATTTCCGCCGGCTTCAGCTCAAGCGATTCCAGCTTGGGCAGGTCGTCAAGGGAATTGAGGCCGAACACGCGCAGGAATTCCTCCGTAGTGCCGTAAAGCAGGGGGCGGCCCACGGTTTCCTTGCGCCCTACGACCTTCACAAGGCCGCGCTCAAGAATGGTTTCAAGCGGGGCTATGACCTCGACACCCCTGATGGTTTCCACTTCGGCGCGGGTGATGGGCTGGCGATAGGCTATGATCGCCAGAGTTTCCATCGCCGCCACCGACAGGCGGGAAGTCATCCTTTCGTTGTAAAGCTTGCGGACGTAGCGGCCGAACTCCGGCTTGGTGGACATCTGGTATCCGCCGGCGACCTCCACTATCTGTATGGCGCGGCCGCCTTCAAGATAGGCGGTCTGGAGCTCCGCCACGGCGGCGCGTATCCGGTCCTTTTCGGCGATTTCGGTCACCTTCGCCAGGCGCTCCACCGTTATCGGCTGGTCGGTTATGAACAGAAGGGCTTCCAGAATTTTTTTAAGCTCGTCTTGCTCCATCGCTAGTTCTCCTTGGGACCGCCTTCCGGCGGGACGCTGTCGTCTTTGGTCAAATTATTATCGCCTGCGGGCGGCACGGGATTGTCATCCGCCACCGAATCGCCGCGCCCGGAAGGAGAAGCAAACCCTTCCTCCAGTGATGCCTTCTCCTCCAGTATGGACAGTATCGAGGAGGCTTTTCTAACGAAATCGGGCGTATCCTGCTCCGGCTCTTCGTCACGCGCGGATTCCGGCATGGCGGGGCCGGTCTCTCCGGCGCGGTTTTCCAGCGCGGCAAGGGCCGAAGCGGCCTGCTCCACGAAATCCGGGGACGGCGCGGGCTTTTCCTCCGGCGCTTCCCGTTCCACGGGAGCGACGGCCTGCACTATGCCCTCGGCCACATCCTTGTCCACCATGTCCGAAAGTTCGTGCGCGAAACGGGTGTATTCCTCAATTTCCGGCCTCAGGTCGCGGTGAGCCGGATGCACGGGCCGGGGCGTTTCTTCCGGCGCGGGCGAAACGGAAGGCGTCTCTCCGGGAACGGCGGGCCCGGACGGAGGAATATGCTCCGCGGCAGGCGCAACGGGGCCTTCCGGTTCAGCCGGAGGAACGGCTGAAAGCACTTCGTCCACGGTCGCTTCCGGCAGCGCAGCCATAGGCGCTTCCTCAGGAAGAGGCAAACCGGGTTCCGGTTCCGCGGCTTCAGGCACACCGCGGGCGGACGGGATATCGTCCAGCGGAGGCGCGGGAAGAGGTTCCGGCGCGGAAACGGAAGGCTGCTCCCCCTCCGCAAGGGGAAGCTCGTCCGCGCCCGGCGTCTTGGGTTCCGGGCGGAGATAGATGCGTATCTCCTGGAAATTGGCGTCCTGCCGGGCCAGCACGCGGCGCTGCTTCATGAGCTCGAGCATTGCCATGAAGCAGGTTACCACGCCCCGGCGTTTGGTCTCCCCCGCGAAAATATCCTCAAGCCGTATCCAGTACTTCTGGGAAAGCATGTTGAGAATCTTCTCCATGCGGGTTTCGATGGGGAAGAGCTCGGCCTGCACGTTGGCCTCGGCCTTTTCCTCGGTCTGCTCAAGCGCCTTGCGGACGCAGCTTATAAGCTCGAACAGGTCCACGCTGAGGACCTTGTCCGAATCGGGGAACACGGGACTGCCCCTGTAGAACACATCCTTGAATTCGTCGTAACGCTTGTCGAGTATCTGGCAGACGGCCTTATAGCGCTGGTACTCCTGTATCTTGCTGATGAGTTCGGACGCGGGGTCAGGCCCCTCGCTGCCGTCCGCCTCGGCCTGGGAGGGCAGAAGCGTCTTGGCCTTTATCTGCATCAGCGTTGAGGCCATGACGAGGAACTCCCCGGCCACCTCGAGGTTGAGGTCCTTCATCACCTCGATGTAGGCCAGGTATTCCTTCGTTATCTGCGCTATCGGTATGTCATAGATGTCCAGGTTGTTCTTCCTGATAAGATACAGGAGCAGGTCCATCGGACCTTCGAAGACATCTATGTGTACCGTTATTGCTTCGCTGTCAATCATGCAAGCTTCATCGCCTTCTTCACCGCAGCCATGGTCCTTTCGGAATCCGCGAGGGCCTTCCTGTTGCCGCGCTCAAGAATCTCGTCCACGCGGGCGGGGTCCTTGGCGAAACTTTCGCGCCGCGCGTTGTGTTCGTCCAGCATGGGTTTCATGAGGGTGAACAGGTGCTTCTTGCAGGCCACGCAGCCGATGGAACCGGCGCGGCATTCCTTCTCCCGTGCGGCACAGTCCGGGTTGTATATCTTGTGGAAGGCGTAGACCACGCAGCCTTCCGGGTTGCCCTGATCCGTGGCGCGCTTCTTGTTGGGGTCCGTGAACATGCGCATGACCTTCTTTTCGGCGGAGGCGGAATCCTCGCCGAGGTCTATGGTGTTGTTGTAGGACTTGGACATCTTGGACCCGTCGAGACCGGGCACCTTCGGCACCTGGGAAAGCAGGGGTTTCGGCTCCACCAGCACGCCGGGGCCGTAAAGGTCGGAGAAGCGGCGGGCCAAATCGCGCGCGATCTCAAGATGGGGAAGCTGGTCCTGCCCGACAGGCACGAGCTCCGAGCCGTAAAGCAGTATGTCGGCCGCCATCAGCACGGGGTAGCCGAGAAAGCCGAAGGAGGAGAAATCCGCCATTGCCGCCATCTCCTCCTCGCTCATTTTCGCGGCGGTGCCGAGAGTGCCGGTGAGCGTGGAGGCGTCGGCCGCCTTTTCCTGCTGGCCGGCGTAACGGCGCTTGTGCAGTTCCACGAGCTGTTCCTTGTAGGTCGGGTTGCGCAGCAGCCAGCCCACGGGGGTTATCATGCCCAGCAGAAGGGCGAGTTCGGCATGGCCGGGCACGCGTGACTGCTGGAATATGACGCACTTTTCCGGGTCCAGTCCGGCGGCCAGCCAGTCTATGACCATCTCTCGCGCGTTTGACGTCAGGGCGGAGGTGTCCTCATGCCCGGTTGTCAGCGCGTGCAGATCGGCTATGAAAAAACGGCAGTCGTATTTATCCTGGAGAGTCACCCAGTTCCTGAGCGCGCCCCAGTAGTTGCCCAGATGCAGCCTTCCTGTCGGGCGGTTTCCTGAAACTATTATGGGTTTTGCGGTCATGGGAGTCTCCTTACATGTACAGCATTATCACGGGCATCAGCTTGGCGTTTATAAGAAACGCCAGGGCGATGTTGAGCGGCACGGTCAGCACGTATTTGAGCAGGCCGGAAATTATCAGGGCGAGCATTATCCACATCCCGTAAGGCACGTGGCGCTCGTACTTCATGGCCAGCTCGTGCGGCAATATGCCGGCCAGCACCTGTGAACCGTCAAGCGGGGCTATGGGAATCAGGTTGAAAATGGCAAGGCAGAGATTGATTATGACCGCGAAAAACAACGCGTGGAGAAGAAGGGGTTTCAGACCCCCGAGAGGAATAAAAACCAGTATGTTCGCCAGCAGCAGGGACGCGCCCACAAGAACCAGATTGGACAGCGGCCCCGCCAGCGCCACCTTCACCACATCC
>CAYPTM010000209.1:0-5105 GCA_964413345.1 uncultured Elusimicrobiales bacterium | reverse complement strand
CGTGAAATCGCGCGGGTTCTTGTCCAGATAGCGCGCTATCTTGTGGGCGGTGATGGATTGTTTTTTGGTTGCCATAGTCCTTGCCTCCGTAAATTTGCGCCGGCCTTTGCCGACGTCCGTATTCTACTAATTTCCCGGCGTTTTCAAGATGATGAAAACAAGGCGTGAAAAAAGGCCGCGCGCCCGTCGGGGCGCTCGGCCTTTTCAAAATACGGACTGGTTACTGCTTCCAGGAGGCGAGCATCCCGTTGACGTGGCCGATAGGCGTCTGCGGCGCCTGGTTGGGCAGGCCGACAGGCTTGAGGGTCACGCTGTTGCCGGTCATTTCAAGATATCCGGCGTATCCCGGATCGTTCGCGTTCCCACGCGCCAGCATCGCGGTGGCGGCCACGCTGCGCTTGAGTTCGAGAGTCGAGTCCCTGCGGAAGGCGAGGAAGCATTCCATTACTTTCTCCGGCGCAATCCCATTGGCCGTCATGGCGGAGAAATGGTCGGCGTAACTTTTCGCCGCCATGTATTTGAGCAAATCCTCGTGCAGAAAACGCTTCGGGGCAATTTGGGCGTATTCATGTTCGTAGCCCCGCATCATGGAGGAGTCGTCATTGAAGCCTCCAGGGCCGATGGCGGCCGCGCCGTCTAGTGTGCTCAGCGCCGCCCCTATCTCCGCGGCGGAGGCCGCCGTTGCCCAGGGGGGAATCTGCCCTGCGTTGAGGATTCCTCCGGGAGGGAATGACTCTCTTTCGTATATCCAGTCGGCTTTCAGATAGGCCATGAGCGCCTCATCATGCGTCTTTGTAGCCATCCTTCTCAGGCCGGCAGGCAGGACCGTGAAATATCCTTTTTCGGTGGTACGGCCGTAGTTGCCCATTCCGAACAGCTGGAGGTATAGCGAGGGATGGTCAATCTTCGCTTCGACAGCGGCGCCCATAGCGCGCTGCGTGGCTATGACGTCGTTGATAGCCTCCCTTGTCGTGGTCAGCAGCCGTTCGTGCGGGTCGAGCAGCACTGTCACCTGGTATTCCCCGGTGTTCATGTTGTACCAGAGCGTCGATTCCTCGATATATTTCGTGTCGGTTATCCCGTTGCGGAAAGAATCTTTTACCGTGCCGACGAGATAGTGCTGCTGCTGTCCGTCGTCATTGCTCCAGATTATCTCGTGGAACGCCGCTCCGGATGCTTTTGTCAGGTGGAGCTTGGAAAGACGGAACTGGATGCTAGAGTCCTGTGTCACATCGCGCATCTCTAAGTTCATCTTTCCGCTCATGCCGGGGCCGCGGGATGTCGCCTGAGCGGGAAGCTCGCGCATGGCGGCGGTGTCGAACTTAAGCAGTCTGTCCAGCGCGGAGGCGGTCTGGCTGTCGGTCAGGGAGATATAGCTCCAGCCTTCGGTGGACGAACCGTGCTTCCCGTTTGTGAAAGATGCGACAATTTCTATTTTGACCAGTTTTTCAAGTTTGTTCAGTATTTTCACTTCCCCTTTGACAATCGCCGCGCCGAACTTGGTGCTTTCAAGGTCAGAGGAATTGACGTTTGGTATTACGGAATCGTCATATATGTCCAGTCCGGCGTAAAGGCGCAGGTTATTGCTGAATACCTCTCCGTTTCCGTCCTGTACGACAACGCGGACGTGGGTGTTGTCCAGTTTCTTTATGTAATAGCTGACCCACTTGTCACGAGCATGACCAACGCCGGAACTTACCCCCGCGCCTAAATTGCCGAAAGCGAAGTTCCCTACTCCGACCGAGGTTCCCGCGGAAACGCCGGAACCGCATTCAAGCCGGCCGGTTATGGTGATGTCTTCGCCGACTTTAAGGTCGTCGCGAAGCGTTTTTGCCGTCAGGGGCCACAGTATAACACGCTGCTTGGCGTATTGGTATGCGTCCGCCCATTTGCGCGGTATTATGCGGGTTTCGAGTATTTCTATGGTGCCGGTAAGGCGGCTTGAGGCCGATATGCCGTTTACATTTATCGGTATGGTAATCTTCCCGAACAGCTGTGCCTTGGTGTTGGTTCGCAGAAAGACGATTTCCTGTCCGCCGGCTGTGGCTGTGTCCCGTATCTGCTGGCGCAGCGGGTCGTTCTTTATTTCATTCGCGTTAAGCACTTTGGCTTTGAAATATCCGGCTCCTCCGAGCGCGAAGCTGGGGCCGACATCATATGTCGCGGACAGTTTTTGGGAGCGTTCCTTGTAGAGCTGTTTGGCCGCTATTTTTTCCAGCGCCTCAAGAGGAGCGCTGACGATTTTAATCGTTTCGGGGGAACTGTTGTTTCCTCCAAGGATTGCTGCATCGTGCTGGAGGCCGGTGTGTTCCCCGGGCTTATCCTCATCTACGGTCCAGGGTTCCAGCTGGTCTGTGGTTATCGGTTTCGCGCCGGGAATGCCCGTAAGCGTGGCGGTGTTGAAAGAATTCGCTTCAGCATTCTTGAATGTCGCTGCGCCTATGGTCTTTTGGACGGTTTCAAAGGCCTTTCTGACCGCTGTGCCCACGGCGGAACCATCGGAGGAAGTCGGGAGGACTGTCCGGGCTGTCATGTCTTCCGCTGGCGAGAGTTTCGGCATTGATGCGGCAGGGGCTTTGCCACGGCTGTTGCCGGCGGCGTTCAGCTTGCCGTAGTATTCGTTGACGTTGCTTTTCCCGGTGCTTGCGCCCGCCTTGGTCGCCGGGACGTGCTGTTTGGGGAGCGTTTTCGCGGTGCCGTCATAAAGGCTGTCAAGGCTTTCAGCATTGAGCATTTGCGCGGAATCTGTGCTTCCCGGCTTCTGGCTTGGTTCTGCCTGCACCAGTAGCGGCGCGGCTAATATTGCCGCCAGTGCCAGGGCTGCAAATTTAATTCTCATTTTTTGGTCTCCCTGCTCGGCCAATATTTTTACCAGATGTCCGAGACGTTCTGCTTCGCATCTATTCGTTCCCCGTATGTACTGCCATGAGGATAGGGTAGTACTTCACGCATATCGATACATGAGGCTTTTGTCTTATTCCCCGCCTGATTTATGGCCTACAAAGGTTTGGTTAGGAAAAGCGGTTGTTGATAACAGGAAATGTTATGTTTGCTGTCACTTATGATTGTGAGGAATGAAAGCTGATGGAAGGTTGTCTGCGAGGGAAGCATTGAGTCACTGCAACAACTGGAAAACGGTTTTACCTGATACTCGCGGGCCAGAGAAAAAAGGCCGCGCGCCCGTCGGGACGCGCGGCCTTTTCAAAATACGTCCTGGTTACTGCTTCCAGGACGAGAGCATTCCGTTGACGTGATTTACCGGGGTCTCCGGCGCCTGGTTCGGCAGGCCGACAGGCTTGAGCGTCACGTTATTGCCAGTCATTTCTATGTAGCCGGCGTAACCGGGGTCGTTTGCGTCGCTGCCGCGCGCCATCATGGCCGTGGCGGCCACGCTGCGCTTGAGCTCCAGGAACGAATCCCTGCGGAAGGCGAGGAAGCATTCCATTACCTTTTCCGGGGCGATGCCGTCCGATGTCATGGCCGCGAAATGGTCCGCGAAGCTTTTTGCCGACATGTATTTCGACAGGTCGGACCGCAGTATGCGTTTGGGCGCAATCTGCCG
Source organism: uncultured Elusimicrobiales bacterium (assembly GCA_964413345.1). Classification (GTDB taxonomy): domain Bacteria; phylum Elusimicrobiota; class Elusimicrobia; order Elusimicrobiales; family Elusimicrobiaceae; genus CAYPTM01. The sequence goes on along the minus strand of CAYPTM010000209.1, from coordinate 1,543 downwards.
GTATTCGTATTCGTAGCCGTGCATCACAGTCGACTCGCCGCTCAGCGCCGCAGGGCCGAGGCTTGCCGCCGCTTCAAGTATGCTCAGTGCCGCGGAAATGTCGGAAGGGCTGTTCGCGGAGGCCCAGAGCGGGGCCTGGCCCGCGCCGAATATGTAACCGGGGGGGAAGGACTCTCTTTCGTATATCCAGTCGGCCTGGAGGTATGCGAGCAGGGCTTCGTCCCGGGTCTTGGATGCCATCCTGCGTATGCCGGCGGGCAGGACGGTGAAATACCCCTTTTCGCTTGTCCGGCCGTAATTCCCGAGCCCGAACAGCTGAAGGTAGAGGGCGGGGTGGTCAATCTTGGATTCAACCGCGACGCCCATCGCGCGCTGCGTGGCTATGACGTCGTTGATTACCTCGCGCGTGGTGGTCATAAGGCGGTCCTGGGGGCCTAGCAGCACCGTCACCTGATATTCTTCAGTGTTCATGTTGTACCAGAGGGTGGATTCCTCCGCGCGGTTGGTCTTGGTGACGTCGCCGTGGAAGGAGGATCTGACCGTGCCCACCAGATAGTGCTGTTTCTGGCCTCCGTCATTCTGCCAGATTATTTCATAGAACACCGCGCCGGACGCCCTTGTCAGGTGCAGTTTCGAGAGGCGGAACTGGATGTTGGAGTCCTGCGTCACGTCGCGCATCTCTATGTTGACCTTGCCCGTCTGTCCGGAGCCTTTGGATGTGGCCTGCGCCGGAAGTTCGCGCATTGCGGAGGAATCAAACTTCATCAGCTTATCCAGCGCGGAGGTAACCTGTCCGTTGGTCAGGGAGACGTAGCTCCAGCCCTCGGTGGAGGTGCTGTGCTCTCCGTTGGTGAAGGCCGCGGTGAATTCAATTTTCGCCAGGTCCTCAAGCTTGCTTATTATCTTCACTTCCCCTTTGATAATCGCCGCGCCGAATTTGGTGCTTTCCACGTTGGAGGGGTTGACGCTCGGTATTACCGAGTCGTCGTATACGTCCAGGCCGGCGTAGAGGCGCAGGTTCTTGCTGAACACTTCGCCGTTGCCGTCCTGCACCACCACGCGGACGTGGGTGTCGTCCAGTTTCTTGATGTAATAGCTGACCCATTTGTCGCGCGCGTGGCCCACACCGGAGCTCACGCCCGCGCCCACGTTGCCGAAGACGAAGCTGGCCGCGTTGGCGGATGCTCCTGCCGATATGCCGGAGCCGCCCTCAAGCCTGCCGGTTATGGTGATGTCTTCGCCGGGCTTCATGTCCTCCTGAAGGGTCTTGGAGGTGAGGGGCCAGAGTATTATGCGCTGCTTGGCGTGCTGATAGGCTTCCGCCCAGTCCTTCGGGATGGCGCGGGTTTCGAGAACTTCTATTGTCCCGGTAAGGCGCCCCGCCACTGACATGCCGTTGACGCTGAGAGGCATTGCCGCTCCGCCGAACAGCTGCGCTTTCGTGTTGGTGCGCAGGAAAACTATGTCCTGCCCGCCCGCCACGGCGGCGTCGCGCACCTGCTGCCTGACGGGGTCGGCCTTTATCTCGTCGGCGGTGAGTATT
>CAYPTM010000208.1:0-5180 GCA_964413345.1 uncultured Elusimicrobiales bacterium | reverse complement strand
CTGCCCCGCCTCCTGCCAGCGGGCCATGTCCGCCAGCGCGGCCTTCTCTTTTTCAAGACGGCCCATTATCTCGCCAGCCGGCGCGCCCAGTTCCCCCTTGAGCCTCGCGAAAGCTATTTTCTGCCCCTCGATTCTTTCCCGTGCCACGCGGACCGCCTCGCGCGCGTTTTTGGCGGCGGTTTCGGCCGCCTCATGCTGGGCCGAAACGTCCTCGTATCCCTCCGGCGCGGCCGGGCCCTGCACATAGGGTATGGCGCGTTCAAGCTGCGATATGGCGCCCGAAAGACCCTGCCGCAATTCCTCGTAAGAGGCCTGCTGCCGCGAGACGGCGGAACGTGTTTCCGCCATGACCTCCTCGAAGCGTTCCCGCGCGGCCTGGGCCTTGGCGGAAAGGGACGGCAGGTCCTGCGCGCCGAATTTCCTCAGCGCTTCTGCCATTGCCGAGGCTATGGAAAGTTTTTCCCGTTCGGTCTCCGCAAGCTTGTCCTTGCAGTTGGCGTGCTGTGAGCGGCGCATTTCCAGACGGGTGCGGATGAGTGCCGACTCCTGCTCCAGCCGCATGATGCGCTCTGCGGCCTCGCTGGCCAGGGCAAAGGCGTCACTGTGCGACACTCCCATCGCGCTGCATGTGTCCTGATAGTCCTTTTCGGCGTCTTCCGCGGCCTTGTGGGCCCTCTCGAAAGCGGGATTGGAAAGGGAGATGACCTTTATTCCCGCGAAGGCCAGCATCAGGCCCAGTATGCCGGCGGCTATTATCATGAACGGGCTGGGGCCGAAGAAGCCCCAAGCCAGCGCGGCCATGCCAGTCGCGGCTATGATGAAGAGGATTATGCGCTGTACCAGCGGCATTGCCATTGACTGTTCGGCCAGATCCTCCATCATGGCGTTCTTCTGGTGCCATTTCGCGTAGGCTTCCAGTATGGCTGCACGTTTTGGCTGGGACATGAGGCCGGAGGCCTCGCCCTCAAGGCGCATAAGGTGGGCGGAATCGGCGGTATTCTCCGTTTCTATCTGCTTCATCTCCGCGTTCAGCTCGGCTATGGACTTTTCTATGTCCTCAAGCCTGTTCTTTGTGGACTGCAGCGGAGACGGGTCGAAGCTGGCTAGCAGGTCGTAGTCCTGCTTCGCGGTGCGGAGGCGTGTTTCCGCCTCCTTCAGGCTGGAGAGGCGCAGGCTCTGGAGGCGTATTTTAAGCTCGTAATGCCTGGCGTCTGCCTGCTGGTATTCCTTCTCCCGTTCGGCCAGTTCCCGCTCCAGTTCCGCGAGGCGTATTTCCGTCATCCCCAGCTCTTCCGCGCGGGAGGCGAGCCGCTGGTTATTCGCCAGCCTGTCCGCCGCTGTCTTCATTGCGCGGGAGAACGAGGAGCGCCCGTCCCTTCCCGTCGCCTTGTTGAGCGACTGGGCCGCGCTTTTAAGTATGGCCGCGGGCCGGCCGAAGGCCTTGGCCGCTATGTGGCGCGAGACCGCCGTCGGGTCGTCGAAGGCGCATTCCCCGCCGCGTATGATGAGCATGTCCCTCAGCACGCGGTAGAGCAGCATGCCGTCGCCGCACGGACTGTCCGAAGCGGACTTAAGTATGACATTGCCGTTCTGAGAAATGGTTATGCCGGCCTTTACCTTGTTGCCGTACCGGGCCTCGAAAAGCCTTTTGTGCGCGCCGGTTCCCCTGCCGCGCGGAATGCCGTAGAGGGCTGTCACTATCGCGTCAACAAGCGAAGTCTTGCCCTTCTCGTTCGGGCCCACGAAAACTACGGGTTTGCCCGAAAATTCTATGGAGCGCGTTCCAAGCGCGCCGAAATTCTCTGTGGAAAGACCGGTTATTTTCATCGCTTAAAACCCTTCCGGGAGATCGTCCGGGGAAAGCTGCCTTCCCGGCTCCGCTATGGCCTTTATGCCTATCGCGGCGGCCTTGGCCAGCAGGTCCGCTTTGTCTGGATGCTCCTGCGCCTGGGAGGCCAGCTTTTCAAGGAAAATCCGCATGGCGTCCTCTATTTCCTCCGGGTATGATGTCACCATGATTTTCACGTCGGGCGGCACCTTCAGGGAGGAGGCGGCCCGCGCGGCCGCGTTCTGCACCGCAGTTTTGGCCAGGGCGGCATTGCCCGCGCCTTCTATCAGCACTCCGGTGTAGGCCGCCGGCCCCGCCTTGCGGAAAAATGCCTCTATGTCCGCGCCGAGTTTTTCCTCGGCTCCGGGCAGGCAGAAAAAGCTTTTGCGCTCCGCCCTGAGTCCGGCGGCAAGCGGCTCGTGCTTTACGGTGACGGCGCCCGTCTTTTCGTCCAGCGAGACCAGATTGAAGCCCCTCTGCTCATGTTCCGTTATGCGAACTGCGCAGGGCGAGCCGGGGTAGGACGCCACCCCCGCCTGCTGCTGTCTCCACAGCGAGGCCTTGTGTATGTGCCCAAGCGCCGTGTATGTTATGCCGGCCTTGGCGAGGTCGGACGAATAGATGAAGAAGTCGCCGCCCTCCTCGATGTTTTCAGGCGAGAAGGCGAAAGGCGTGTTTGCCGCCTCCGCGTCGCAGGAGCCGTGCATCACCGCCACTTTGAGTGCGGAAGGGGCCAGCGCGGCGCAGAGCTGCACCAGCGGGGCGGAAGTCTTGCCCGCCTCGAACGGCAGCGTTATGAAATGGACACCGCGCAGTTCAAGCGCGACTGAAGGCGTTTTGGGTGCGACGCGCACGTTCCGCATCTGCCCTATGTCGAAAGAAGGGTCGTCGAACGGGCAGGGCCCGCCCAGCCTGTCGTGATTTCCGGGTATTATGAGTACGGGAACCTGCCCCAGCGACGTAAGCGCGGCGCGCAGGCGCTCCCTGCAGGGGGCGGCCTCTTTTGCGGAGTCGAAAACGTCCCCGGCAATGACGAGAATGTCGCAGCGGGCGGCGGCCTTGCAGGCCTGTTCTAACGCGGCGAAACGGGCCGCTCCGTGCGGAGTGGCGGGGTCTTTAAGGTGCAAATCTGCGGTGTGCGCTATGAGCATAAATTTTAAATGATATATGGCGGACTTCCAGCGGAAGCCGCCCCTATACATTCTAGTAATTTTACGTCAGGCTTTTCCCTGCTAAATGTTGTCGTCCGAGTGGGTTATTTTCGAACCGGGAGGCACGCTGTGCGTAAGCCACACGTTGCCGCCGATGACGGAGCCCGCGCCTATGACCGAGGTGCCCAGTATGGTGGCGCCCGCGTAGATGATGACGCCGTCCTCCACCGTCGGGTGACGCTTGATGCCTTTGACCGGGTTCCCGTTTTCGTCAAGCGGGAAGCTTTTCGCGCCTAGCGTCACGCCCTGGTAGAGGCGCACGCCTTCCCCTATAACGGCAGTTTCCCCGATGACGACGCCGGTTCCGTGGTCTATGAAAAAGTGCGGGCCTATGGCCGCGCCGGGGTGTATATCTATGCCGGTAAGGGAATGGGCGTTTTCCGTTATTATGCGGGGTATCAGAGGAACCTTTAGCTTGTATAATTCGTGGGCTATGCGCTGGTTTGTGATGGCATATATGCCGGGATAGCAGAAGACCGTTTCGGCGGGGCAGGTGGCGGCGGGGTCGCCCTCGTAGGCGGCCTGCACGTCGCTTTCCAGCAATTGCTGTACGCGCGGCAGCGCGGAGACGAATTTCATGGCAACGCCGCGCGCCTTTTCCCGGCAGGCGGGGCATTCATTTTCCTGGTTGCAGAAGAAGCAGTAGGCCCGGCGCGTCTGCTCCTCGAGTATGGAGGCGGCGTCCGCTATAGCGGAACCGACGTGGAACTTTATGCTGTCGGGTGAGCATTCCTCCCCCCCGAAATAGCCGGGGAACAGCGCGGAGCGCAGCAGGGCGGTCATCTCCACAATCTGCGCGCGGGAGGGCAGGGGCTCGTTCACCCTTCTGCGGTGGAGCGGGCTTATCTTGTCGTCGAGCGTGCCTGTGAGCTCCGCCGTGGCTTTTTCCAGTTCGCCTTCCATTTCGCTGTCGTGCATATATCAATTAAAACAAATTCCCTTGGGGTTTGCATCGGTCAGTCAATTCTTCCCATGAAGATGTGCTAGTTCCCAAGTTCTTTGAGCTTTTCCTTCGCCCGTTTCCGCAAATCGTGTATTCTCTCCAGTTCTCCCCTGGCTCCTAACGAAACATGGTAGTCCATGCTGTTGTATGCAAGCCGTTTCAGCAGACTCTCAGCCTCCGGATAGGCAAGCGCGTATCCGCCTAGCCGCTCTACAGCCTCGATGCCATTTTCCGTACGTCCTTCGGACGCTATCTCATAGTACTGCCGCAATTTGAATGAAAAAACCTCTTCCGGCGTCATCTTGTGCTCCGGGTCGGCCTTGTTTCGCGCCTTCCCGATTCTTAGATGGAACTCAAGGGTATCATTTGATACGTCCTGGCGGTTACGCAGGCCCTCCACCACTTCAAGGCTGGTTTTGTCTCCAAGCTCAGCAAGAAAAGATATGCTGTCATCGGTGTAGTTACTGTTTGATTTGGCAAACGCAACAAGCACGTCTCTGGCGCGAATATCTCCATATTTTGCCAGACCTAGAGCCGCAGTGAATCTTACTGGTTTGGATTCATCAGAAAGAAACTGCCGTAAAATCTCCACAGTTGTCTCATGCGGAATGTTTGATATGTCAGCTAGTGCCACTGCGCGCGTATTATCACTGGAACCCTTCATTACCATTTCTTTCATCAACTCTATCGCGGAGGGATCCCCTATCATTCCCAAAGCAGTGACTATTACCCTGCGCACCTCTTCCCTGGGATGGTGTAATCCTTTGTTTATGATAAGTGGCAAGGCATTTTTACCTAGCACTACCATATCGTTAATTGCAGGCATGCACGCCACTGTGTAAATTGGACTGGAACACGTTACCATCTCTTCAATAAGGTCATTCAGGCGCACTTCAAGTATCATTTCAGGCGTGCGTTTCTTCCGTTCCGCCTTCGCTGCCGCCTCCTGCTCATCAAGCTCTTTGGTCCGCTTGTCGAAAAAGGCCACAAACTCGCCCGCCTGCCGCCGGTGTTCCTCGCTGACGGCCTTGTCCGCCAAGTCGCGCAAACGCTTCACGTATTTCGGATTCAGCGGATGCCGTGACAAAAAACCGAAGGCCCAGTCCCACTCTTCGCGGTCTTGCGTCTTTACCGCAAGTTCATAGGCGTATGCCAGCTTGAGCTTCTCTATGGTCTTGGGGGTGCTTCGCACGGGCCT
>CAYPTM010000207.1:0-5182 GCA_964413345.1 uncultured Elusimicrobiales bacterium | reverse complement strand
GGAGCCAGCCCGTCCGAAAAAGGCTTGTGTCCGCTTGCGTAGTAGAATACCCGCAGTTCGGCCCGTTCGGACAGCAATCCTGAATTTTTGCGCAGCCAGTCCTCCGCAAGGCGGTACTTGGATGTTCCCCTGACCTTGCCGGACATGGACTTCCCGCCGTCGACAAGTATATCCAGCCTTGGCTTGCGGACGGCGCGCCTGGCTATGACAAGTTCCGGGGAAACCGCCGCCAGGAAAAGACAGACCGCGGCAAAAAGCCGCAGGGCCCTGCACCATGCCGGGAGACGGCTGGCTCTTGTCAGGGAAAACAGGAGGAAGCCGGCGGCCGCCAAAGCCAGCAGACAGACAAGAAGGCCTGACTTGAATTCAATGCTCACCGGGCCTCCTTCTCGCGCAGCTTCATAAGAATCATCGGCTGGTGAATGGCGTCCAGCTTATAGGAACCGGTCAGCGCGTACATGATTATGTTCAAGGAAAGCATCTTGGCCTTCCGGCGCTGCTCCTCGCCCCCCGGAACGCAGGGGAGGAGAGGCATACCGAAAGCGTCCCGGGGCCAGACGCCCAGCACATCGTTGCGGGAATACAGAACGGGAGTGCGCCCGCCAAAATCCACTCCTTCCATGAACCCGGACACGCGCGCCCGGCCCTGCGGCGACGCAAGGAGAAAAAAGCTCCTGAAAATGGGATGCTCCCGCGTGATTGGCTTGAGCTCGGCTTCCGGGAAGACAGCCTTGACGTTACGCCTGACCCATCGGTCAAAAGGGGATGTCTGAACGGCGGACACGTCCTCTATCCACAAAAGTCCGCCGGAAGCCAGATGCGCGCGCAGGCGGCGGACAGTGTCGTCGTCAAAATCGTCCGGGGCCTGGCGGCAGGCCAGCACCAGGAACGGATAGTCGAAAATGGCGTCATCGGAGGGCTTCAGGACCCTGCGCTCCTGCGCGACGTAAATATTGGTCACGGTTTTGACGTATGCCAGTATCTCAGGCACCGCGACGGGATAGGGGTCGCAGGATGGCCCAAGGTCAAGCTGGGCCCACTGGAATTTCTCGCCGCACAAGCCGGGCATGGCCCACAACAGGACCAGAAGCGATGCCAGCAGGATGCTCCGCAACAGGGAGCGGATGAAGGTGTTGTTCATGATTTGGATAGCCAGAACTCCCCGGCAAGCAGAAGCAGCGCCAGAAGCACAAAAACCGGCGCAAGGTCCTCTCCCCCAAGGGCGTTGAAAAAGGCCTCATCCTCCTTGCCGTCCACCGCAATTTCCCGCCAGGGAGCCCCGTCCGCGCGGGAAAGGTCGCTCTCGCCCTGCGATGGGTTGAGATTCACGGCATAACGGTTTATTTCCCTGCCCGCCGCAAAAACGGAATAGACTCCCGGCTGCTCCGAAACGGGGGACACATAACGGCCCCTCTCCACCGGAATACGGGTCCGCTCTCCCGCAGGGGAAACAACATCCGCATACTGCGCCTGCACTGACTGAGGCAATTCGGCGGAGAAACGCCCGCCCGCAATTATTGAGTTGTCCGCCACCTCAAGGGAGGTCTTAAGCATTTCAGCGGCAAGAGAAGCCATCCATGGCGCGAAAACAGGCTTCAGCGCGAAAGGCGTCCACGCCGTTTCAAGACCGGGAGTCCACAGGAACACACGGCCCGCGCCAACGCTGCCGGAAATCAGGGCGGGGAAATCTCCGCGTGAAGTCTTTATGGTCCAGTCAACCTTTGCGCCGGGACGAGGGAGCGCCTTGAAAAAGCCGCGCACTTCCGCCTTATCCAGTTCGTAACCCGACCATGACGCGGTATTTTTGGGAGAAAGCCTCCCTTTTTCCGCCGACAGGCCGCCCATATCAGCCGGAAGTATGCGGTCAAGGAAGCGCAGGCCGCCAGGCTCGGTATAAGCCTCGGGTATAAGCAATGTGCTCGCGCCTTGCGAAACAAAACGCTCCAGCGCGGCCGCCTCCTGCTGTCCCACGCTCTTGAAACCGCCAAGGACTATGCCCCCATAGCGTGACATATCGTAAGAATTTATGGCCCCGATGTCCGCGAAATCGCATGAAATTGAGGTGACTCCGGCCCCGGAGCCTATCACACCCTGAAGAAAATTGCCCGCGCGCCCCCGCCTGACATAGGCCGGGTCGGAATAAAGACAGAGCATCTTTTTGGGAGACGGGGGCATGAAGGCGAAATAGCGGACATTGTCCGCCGCCAGAGGGTCGGGAGAAAGGGCCGCCCGTCCATAGACCGGCCCCTCCGCGGTGCCCAGAGGCCATGATACGCGGGCGTAAGATCCGGTGAAGGAAAGCGCCACGGGCGCCTTCTGGTGGCCCGGAATATCCAGCAGCATGGAGGGGGAAACAGTCCCCTGCCTTTCAGCGGAACACTCAATGGAAAGACCGGAAAAACCGCGCCCTTCAAGCAGGCTGCCGCCGGAAGCGGAACACTCTTTAGCCCACGCGTTTCCCGCCGGGGAGGCCGGAACGGCAGCGGCAAGAAAGACAGAGGCGTCGTATCCCTTCAGCGATTTCTCCCAGCCGCCTGAACGCCCTCTCATGCCATGGGCGGCGGAGTCGGTAAGCAGAAGCACGGCCTTGCGGCCCTCCTTCTCCCGCCCAAGGAATTCATAGGCGGATGACAGCGCGGCAGCATAGTCCGTGCCGCCGGAACTTTCCTTTATTGCCAGCAGCGACGCCCGCGCGGATTCCCTGTCCGGACTCCATGCGAGACGGGAGGCGGAACCCATTGCCGACACCGCCACTTTGTCGCCGGCGGAGAGCCGGGAAAGTATGCGCAACCCGGCTTCGCTGGCAACGGAAAGGGCGGGTTTTCCAGCGCTCTGGGCCGACATGGAATAGGAATTGTCAGCCAGCACCACAAGACGCAAAGGCACACCGCTGTCGCCGTCTTTCCCCGACACGGAGATTAAAGGACGGGCAAGGGCCGAGATAAGAAACGCAACCGCCAGGCATCTGGCTGAGAGGATTAAAAACCGGCGCAGCCGCCACTTGAGCAAGCCCTCGGCATAGGCGCGCCGGACAAGGAAAACGGCGCTGAAAGAAACCCCTCCGCCCCGCAGGGCCAGCAGCCAGTAAATGAGCAGAGGCAGCAAGGCCAGAGGAAGCAGGTAAAGCAGATAGGGACGGGAGAAAATCACGCAAGCCTCCCGGAAAGCACTCCCACCGCATTCTCAAGCGCGGATTCAGGCGGCAGATCGGTAAAGGTGGGGAAATAGGCTACGGACGAAGCGTGGCAGGCGCTCTGGCAAAGATGGAGCCGCTCTTTCATGATGGAAGCATATTCTCCGCGCAGAGTTTCCGGCTCGCATTCGAAAGTGGAACCGCCTTCCAGTTCGGAAAACAGAGTCCGTCCCGAATAAGGCAGTTCAATTTCCTCCCTGTCCGCCACATGAAACAGGGCGGCGCCGCTGCCACGCCGTTTTATGGACGCGGCCGCAGCGGCGAAATTTTCGCTTTCGTCCAGCAAATCCGAAAGGAGGATAAAGGCTCCGGCGCGCTCGCAGCCGGACATGGCCAAGGGCAGAGCATCGGGCAGGGATGCCCGTCCCGATGGCGAGAGGGAGGCCAGCGCCTCGTCAATGGCTGTGAGAGAGGAGAGCGTGGCGGCGGGCTCGGTTCTGGCTCTTACCCCTTCTGAAAAAGCGCAGAGGCCGCAGTAGTCGCCCTGCAGGGAAAGCAGATAGGCAAGCCCCATGGCGATGCGGCAGGAGTGCTCCCATTTTGACAAAGGAGCGGCCGAGCCCCGGAATCCCATGGAAGCGGAAGCGTCCAGCAGAATCCAGACGCGGAGGCTTTTTTCCTCCTCGAATTCCTTTATATAAAGACGGTCGCGGCGGGCAAACGCTTTCCAGTCCACGAAACGGATGTCGTCCCCGTCATTGTACTGGCGGTGCTGGGAGAATTCCTGCCCGAGTCCGGCAAGACGACTGCGGTGCGGGCCGGCCAGGCCGTGGGGGGAGCGAAAGCGCAGCATGCGCTTCCGCAGGCGGCGAAGGCGGGCGACAGTAAGGGGGGAAAGATATTTCATTTTTTAACCGCCGCTTTTACGGCGCGCCGCCCGGCTTTGTCCGCCAGGGAGCGGAGGGCGGGGGAATAAAGAGACGGATTAAGTTCCTTGACCTTTTTGGCGTCAGCAAGCGCGCCTTTGGTATCGCCCAGTTCGTACCGGACGCGGGCCCTCAGCTCATAAAGAGGGATATGCCCCGGGGAGACCGCCTCAACCCTGTCCAGCACTAAAAGGGCCTGCCGGAATCTGCCGTGGCGGTACATGACGCGGGCGGCGCCCACAGCGTCGCCGGCCCAGCTTTTTTCTTTCGGATTGGAAGCGTTTACAAAGCGTTCGTAATCCGCAACACCGCCCCCGATGTTCCCCATGCTCAGAAGCACCTGTCCCCGCAAAAGATACAGGATTGGACGGGCAGGCGTTTCCTTTATCGCCCTGTCCAGTGTTTCCCGTGCACGGGAATAGAAGCCTTCATGCCTGTCGCACATGGCGGCTATCTCGCTCGCCTCCGGCAGGGGCTGCCCCGCCAATTCAATTGCCTTGAACGCGGCCTGCCGGGCGCCGGCATAATCCTTCAGGGCGTAATAAACACGCGCCTGGAGCTGCCGGTCAAACGCCTCGTCCGGCAGAATAGCGACGGCGGCATCCACGTCCTTCCGGGCCGGCGCGGGACGACCAAGCTCCAGAAGAGCTTCGGCCCGAACGCCCAGCGCGTCACCATCTATGGGGTCTTCGGCGAGAACAACGGAAGCTTCCTTTTCCTGACGGGCCCAGTCCCCCAGCTTGCGGCCGCAGGTAACGCCAAGCCACAGGCGTGCGGGATGCTCCGGATACCCCAACTCCGCGGACTTCGAAAAATCGGCTATGGCCTCCTGATAACGCTCAAGAAAAAAATAGGCTTTGCCCCTATGGAACCATGCGAGGCCGTTGGACGGCTGGGCGGCTATCACCGCGTCCAGTTCCTCGATGGCCTTATTCGCATTGCCTTCCTCATACAGCTCTCGCGCGTGGTCTATGCGCTCCCGTATGTCGGGCGTGCGTGCGGGAAGAGCCCGGTACACGGCAAGTGCCGCCAGAATGACGCAAAGAGACACGGAAAGCGAGAGCAGAAAACGTTTCATCGAAAAACGGGAAACTCGGCCTTACCTGAAAACCTCGGCGCAAAG
>CAYPTM010000206.1:0-5220 GCA_964413345.1 uncultured Elusimicrobiales bacterium | reverse complement strand
TTGACCACGAACATGATTTTGCAGCCGTGCGGAAGAACAACCGAGAGGCGCGTCAGATTGTCGCGCAGCGCGGACAAATCCACCTCCGCCCATGTCGGGCGGAGCATGCGCGGGCCGGCCTCTACCCGGAAAGGCGTCATGTTCGCGGTCATGATATCCCCATCTGCGCCTCGGGCGCGAACTCCGTGGAAGACGGCTGGGGATTGACGAAGCGCGTGTACTGGTGCTGGAAGAAGAGTTCGATGTCGCCAGTGGGGCCGTTTCTCTGCTTGGCCAGTATCAGCAGCGCCTTGCCCTTTACTTCGGGGTCGTCCCGGCGGTAATAGTCCTCGCGGTGAATGAGCGCGACCACGTCGGCGTCCTGTTCGATGGAGCCGGATTCGCGCAGGTCCGAAAGCTGGGGGCGGTTGCCGTCGCGGTTCTTGTCCTCCGCGCGGCGGTTAAGCTGCGAAAGCGCCATGACCGGCACGTTGAGGCTTCTGGCCATTTCCTTGAGCTTTCTGGAAATCTCGGACACTTCCTGCTGGCGGTTTTCCGTGCGCTTGGAGGGCGCGGTGATGAGCTGGAGATAGTCTATCACGACCAGCTCCAGCCGCTTGCCTTCGCGCCTGAGTTCGGAATCGAGGCGGCGGGCGCGCATCCTTATGTCGGTAATGGTAAGGCCGGGCGTGTCGTCAATCCACAGCGGCGTGTTCATCAGCTTGCTCATGCTGTCCACGAGCACCTGCCAGTTGGCGCGCTGGAATGTGCCGCGCCTTATTTCCTGAAGGTTTACGCCGGATATGGAGCCGACAAGACGCTGAATCAGGGAATGGCGGCCCATTTCAAGCGAGAACATTGCCGTGCAGCGCTGATGGTTGACGGCGGCGTTCTCGATGATATTGAGGGCCATGGCGGTCTTTCCCTGGCTGGGGCGGGCGGCGAGTATTATAAGGTCGCTGCGCTGCAGGCCGCCCGTCATGTCGTCGAATTTGGAGAAGCCGGTGGGCACGCCGGTGACGTTGTTGTGGTCCTTGTGGGCGTGCTCGAGCATCTCCATCACTTCGCCGGCCAGTTTCTTGGCGCCGACGAACCCGCTGAGGGCCTGCTTCTGGCAGACGGCGAACATCTTGTCCTGCGCCATGTCGGAAATCTGCTCCGCCTCGGACTCTCCGCTGTGGCAGCTCTCTATGATTTCGGTCGAGGCGCGTATCAGCTCGCGCAGTATGTATTTTTCGCGGACTATCTCCGCGTAGTGGGCTACGTGCGCCGCCGAGCCTACGCGGTTGAGCAGGTCGGACAGGTAGACTTCCCCGCCGGCGAGCTCAAGCTGACCGCGGGTGCGGAGCTCGTCGGTTATGGTCACGAGGTCGACGGCCCTGCCGCGCGCCTCAAGTTCCTTCAGCACGCCGAAAACGACACGGTTCTGGTTGGAGTAGAAATTGTTCTCCTCGAGTATTTCGAAGGCGCGGTCGCGCGCTTCCTTTTCGAGGAGCATGGAGCCGAGCACGGCCATTTCCGCCTCGGCGGCCTGCTGGGGCAGCCTGTCGAGCATCGGGACGGGGTTGGCGTCCTTGTTGAATCTGGAAGACCTTCGTTTCTGTGTTTCCACGGCGCACCGCCTGCTCCGCCGCGATCCCGCGCGGCGTCAAAAACGCCGCGCCGCACTGCCGCAACGGAGCCTTATAATGATTTTATAAAGACAGCAAAGCCCTGTCCATGACAGGGCTTTGTCCGGGTAAAACTTTTACGGCGTTTTTTAGGCGGCCTTGGGGGCCACGCGAACCTTTATCTTGGCTTCCACGCCGGGCTTAAGCTTTATGACGACTTCCGTGTCGCCAACGACTTTTACCGGAGCGGGGAGCTCGATGCAGTCCTTCTCTATCTCGTGGCCGGCGGCCTTGAGGCTCTTGGCTATGTCAGACTTGCTGACGGAGCCGAACATCTGCCCGCCTTCCGCGACGTCGCGCGTGAAGGAGAGGGTCATGCCGGTCATCTTGTCGGCGATGTTCTTGGCGGCGGCGGTTTCCTTGGCCACGCGCTGCGTGCGGCGGTCCGCGCCGAGCTGCCAGTTCTTGAGCGCGCCGGGGGTGGCGAGCTCGACGAGCTGGCGGGGCAGCAGATAGTTGCGCCCGTAGCCGTCGCGGACTTCCTTCACGTCGCCAGCGCGGCCCAGATTGTGTATATCCTGCCTGAGTATAACCTTCATTGCGTAATCCTCCGACTCAAACGATGCCCGCGAAGCGGTGCTTATTTCTGCACGTAGGGCAGAATGGCCAGGTTGCGGTTGCGCTTGACGGCGGTCGCAATCTGCCTCTGGTGCCTGGCGCAGGTGCCGGTAATCCGGCGGGAGAGAATCTTTCCGCTCTCCATGGTGAACGAGCGCAGGAACTGCGCGTTCTTATAGTCCACCTTTTCCACTCTGTCGGCGCAGAGCCGGCAAACTTTCCGGCGGGCCTCAGGGCGGCGGCGGCCGTAGGACGGCCTTGCACCCTCGGGCGCGTGCGGCGCGGGGGCCGCGGACGGAGCGGGGCTTTCGGGTCTCGCGCCGGTCGCTGCGGCCGGGGCGGTGGTTTTGTTGATATCTTCCGACATTGTGCTCACCTCTTGTTTATGCGCGCGGCATCAGTGCGCCGCGCTCAAAAATCACTGTTTGCCCCGCCTAGAACGGGACGTCGTCGTACCCTTCGGGCTGCGGCGCGGGGGACTGCTCCGGGGAGGCTTCCTGCTCCCCGCCGGCGCCGCCGGCCTGGGCATAAGCGAGTATCTGCAGCCGGTTCGAAATCACGCGCAGGTTCTTGCGCTTGTTTCCCTGCTTGTCAGTGTACTCGTCCATCGACAGCCGGCCTTCCACGTGCACGGGACTGCCCTTTTTGAGGCGTTCCTTGCACCGCTCGGCCGTCTGTCCCCACACCGTCACGGGTACGAACGTGGTGTCGTCTTTCCACTCCCCGCTGGCCGCGTCCTTGAAACGGCGGTTCACCGCTATGTCAAAGCCGCAGACCGCGGTTCCCTTCTGGGTGAAGCGCAGCTCCGGGTCGCGCGTGAGGCGGCCCACAAGCAGCACCTGGTTCTGTTCGGGAAGACGCAGTGTGGTTGTCATAAAAGCCGTAAGTTCAAGCCGCTCAGGCGACTTTCGCCGGGGCGACCTTCAGCTCCTTTTCCATGCTGGAAAGCACGGCGGCGCGAAGGACGCTCTCGTTGACTTTCATCTGCGCCATGAATTTGGAGACAAACGCAGGGGCCGCGCGGAATTTCATATAGGAGTAGAAGCCGTCGCGGGTCTTGTTTATGGGATGAGACAGCTTGCGCCGGCCCATTTTTTCCTCGCTGATGACTTCTCCGCCATCCTGCGAGATTGCCTTCTTGGTTTTCTCTATGAACTCCGCAACTTCCGAGTCGGAAAGCTGGGGCTTGAGAATGATAATGGTATCGTACTTGCGCATATGTTCCTGATTCCTGGACTTCTTATCGTATTTAGCCGGCAAAAAGACAACGGGCCGAAACGCAAAATGGCATCGGCCCCGGCCGGCTACTTTTGCTCACTTAAGTTATTATAGCAAAACATCGGGCGTTTTCAGCAAGCCATTTTGCGGATATGGCCGCCTGCCCGCCCCCGCCGGGAGCCCCGCGGCAGGACGGTACGCCGGGAAATGAACTGACTGGCGGACCGCATTATTGTATAATTGGATATAAAGCTAACGCAAGGAACACCGGTAATACCTATGAAAGATAATTGCATCGTGATGTTCATCCAACCCCCGGTCCCGGAATCGGTAGATCCAGCCCTCAGGGCCGCCTTCGGGGACGAAAAAGCCTGCCAGATTTATACGGACATGGCGCACGAAGTCCTGTCCGCCGCGAAAAAACTCGCCAATGTTCATGTCACGCCTGTTTATAACAAGACGGCGAAACATCCCGACCTGCGCTGGCTTGACCAGGAGGACCCGGGCTTCCTTATCATGCGCAACGGCACGCCCGCCGAAGAAATGATGAAGGCCGTCCGCTGGACCATGGACGCAGGCGCGCGCCGCATAGTCATTCTCTCCCCGCTTTCTCCCGGAGTGCCGCAGGACTGGGTCGAGAAGGCCTTTGAAACCCTTGAGGAAAAACACATCGTCATCGGCCCCGCGCAGGACGGCGCCTGCTACCTTATAGGAATGAACGGCCTTTACGATGAAGTGTTCAGCCGCTACCCCTGGCCCGGCAAGCGCATGGCCGATGAAATAGCGGAAAAGGCGAAACATCTCCGCCTCCAGACCTACAACCTGCCTGAGTTCTACGCCGTGCACGACGAGAAGACCTACCAGCAGTGGCAGTCCGTCGCGCACAAGAAGGAGCAGAAGCCCGCGGCGGAGGAAGCCCCCGCTGCCGCAGCAGCCGTTCCTGCAGTCAAGAACCTCAAGCACCAGAAATAAGTTTAAGCCAGACAAAAAACCGGCGGACATCTGTCCGCCGGTTTTTTTATCGCTTCCAAAACTGTCTTCCGGTCAATCCTGCCAGTATTCGTCCCCGGCGTAAACCAGCTTGGCGCCCTCGTTCTCCAGCTTGAACCGCATCTCGCGCATGGAAGAGAGCGCGCCGCGCAGACGCGGCTGGTGCTGAGGCTCGCAGTAGAAAAGCAGGAAGCCCCCGCCTCCGGCCCCAAGCAGTTTGCCGCCAAGGGCGCCATTCTTCATGGCGGTGTCATAGGCTTCGTCTATCATGGGATTGGTTATGCGGGAGGCCAAAGTTTTCTTGAGCAGCCAGTTCTCGTGCAAAATTCTGCCGAACTCCGCCAGGTCCCCGGAATATATGGCGGAATGGGCGTCATCCACGAACTCGACCATGCGGCGGAGCACGGCGCGCTTTTCGGACGAGATGGTGTTTTTTTTCTGCTCCGCCAGTATGGTGGAGGCATTGCGCTGTTCACCAGTGTAAAACATCAGCAGATTGTCAGAAAGCGTTTTGTATATTTCCCGTCTTATGTGAAGCGGCTCCACCGATACCGTTCCCGAGGACAGAAAGCGCAGCACGTTAAGCCCGCCGTAAGCGCAGGCATACTGGTCCTGCTTGCCGATGGGCTCGTGAAGGCGGTTGATTTCAATGTCGCAGGCCTCGGAGGCGAGCTTTTCCTTGGTGGCGAAAACGCCCGTCCGGGCGTAAAGATTGCAGAGAAGTGCGACGGTAAAAGCCGAAGAGGACGCCAGCCCGGTGCCGGAGGGAACGTCGCCGTTGGAGCTTATCTCCAGGGCGCCGTCA
>CAYPTM010000205.1:0-5221 GCA_964413345.1 uncultured Elusimicrobiales bacterium | reverse complement strand
TTCCTCTTGCGCTCGGCCTGGCACTGAATGGAATCGCCTCATGGGTGGCGATGCGTGTTCAGATAAACTACGCCTCCACGCATACTTTAGCCATGCTTGCCGAACTTGTGCTTGTCCATAAACCGGTGCTGCGCCTTTTCTCACGCGCGGCGCAAACACCCCGCCCACCGGTTTCATCCGGCCAGACAGCCCTGCTTGCTTTTGCGGCTGTCGCCGCCGGCTACGCCTTCATGCCCCGCATCGGTTTCGACGGACTGGTGGGTCACCTGTACATGCCCAAAGTGGTGTCCCTGTTCGGCTTTTTCGATTTCAATCCGGAATACTCCTACGGGCTTGACCACGCAATAATCCCCAAAGGCCTCTACACCAGCCTGTTTCTGACCGGCGGGGAAGCGGCTGTAAAGCCTTTCGGTTTCCTCCTCTTCATGTGCTCATTTTTCATGCTGGAAGGAGTGGTAAGAAAAAGATTCGGAGAAAGAACCGCTTTCTGGACCACGCTTGCCGCAATTCTTTTCCCGATGACGGTATGGCAGATTTCGCTGATACTGCTTGATTGCTTCGAGCTGGCATTCGGGGTTATAGCACTTGAGCTCTACTTCCGCGCAAGGGACAAAATGTCCGCCCGCAATCTCGCGTTGTTTTTTGCCTCGCTATCACTTGCCTATTACGGCAAGCAGTGCAATGTAGTAATGGGCATACCTCTCGCGCTGGACCTGGCCCTGCGGACAATCCGTGACGCATGGAAAGGCCGGTGGAGACCGCTGGCCACATTCCTTGCCTGCATGCCGCTGGCCCCTCTGCTGCTTGCCCCGCTTTTCACGTGGAGCTACATTAAAACGGGCAATCCCGTGTTCCCATATTTCAACGGCGCATTCAAGTCCGTTTATTTTCCGCTGAGTTTCCCCTATCTGCTGTCCCCGGGAATGGACCCCTGGAGACAGCTTTTTGACATCACGTTCAACGGACAGACCGCGCGCTATTACGCCTGGTATCAGGCAGGATTCGGAAGCCTCTTCTTCTCGCTCCTGCCAGCCGCGGTGTTCATTCCGCTTTTTAACTCAAGGAACAGAAGAGAGCACATCGAACTTCTGATGATATTCCTGCTTTCGTCCGCGATGTTCCTTTATCTGCTTCCGCCCCAGCTAAGATATTTCACTTCCTGCCTGCCGCTGGGCGCGCTGGTTCTTGGAATGACAGCAGACCGGCTCTTTGCCGTCACAAAAGAGGCATGGCTGAGGACTGCCCTGGGCGGGACGCTTGCGGCTGTCCTGGCAATCAACGTCATAGCCCTGTTCCAGAATCCACGGGACACGATGCCATACCCGTTCGGCGCCAGATGGAGCAAACCCGTGCTGCGGATTGTCGTCTTTGACGAGGAAGGCGAGCCGTGCAGGGCGGCTTTCGCTTTTGCAAACAAAAAATACGGCAAATACGCAAAAGGCCTGTCTTACTCGGCCCCCGGCATATATTTTTCGGACACCAGAATCGAGATGGCGGGCTGGAATTTCTTCCGCACCAAGGAGATTGTATCCACAGCCAAAACTCCGCCGGTGCTGTTTGACCTGCTGTTCTTCAAAAAACGCTTCGACTATGTGATAATTACCGACCGGGAAACAACCGGCAATCTTTGCAAATTGCGGGATGAAGGTTTTCTCAAGGAAGATTTCCGGACAAAAGGTTTTGGGGTGTACAGGCCGGACTTCAAGACGTATGAAAAGGCGAAGCTGCTGAAAAAGAAGAGCGGGGCGAAAGCGTCATAAACTCCGCCGGCGGCTCAGCTCCCTTTCTTCGCCTCGTGGTAATCCTCTTCCGTATTCACGGACCACACGGCGGCCTTTGAGGAGTCCCCGCGCTCGATTGCGTCGACCGCCAGCATGGCGGTAAGCATGGAATGGTCCATATTGTTATAGCGGTGCTGGCCGTTGCGGCCTATCAGGAAAAGATTTTCAAACCCGTCCATATAGGCTCGGACTTCGCCAAGCCGGTCATAGGTGCCGAAATAGGCGGGATACGTTTTCTGCACCCGCAGAACGCAGGAATCCAGGACATCGGAGCGGTCTATGATGCCGATCTTCTCCAGTTCTCCGGCGGCGAACTCGGAAAATTTTCCGTCAGGCATTGACCAGAGCGCATCGCCCTCGTTGCAGAAATACTCAAGCCCCAGCCACACGTTGGACGGGTCTTTCACAAGATAGGGGCTCCAGTTATTGAATATCTGAAGCCGCCCGATTTTAACATCACGCTCCTGTATGTATATCCAGTTATCAGGTATGACATTGTTGACCGTGCGGAGCGCGGTCCGGTTGGAAAGCCGGAGTTTTTTCATCAGCAGGCCGACCGTGACAAAATCCCTGTAGCTGAGGCCCGCAGCGACCTCGCGCACGTTGGCGGGTGCCGCCGGGGACATGGCTGCCACGAGGTCACAGACCGGCATGGTAGAAAGAAAGAAATCCGCCTCGAATTCCCGTTCCCCCTGCGGCGTTGCAGCGGTAACGGATTTTATCCTGCCCCCTTCATGCCTGACACCGGTAACCCTGGCCTCGAAAATCAACTCGCCGCCGGAAGACGTTACCCCATCGGCGACGGAACGCCACAACTGCCCCGGCCCCAGCTTCGGATACCAGAACTGTTCTATGAGGCTGGTTTCCGTATGTTTTTGCGAAGCGTCGGAACGGGAAGACGGCAAAAGCTTCCGCAGGGCGTGAAGAATGGTTTTGGTTATGGAAAGGCCCTTGACCCGCTGCGCCCCCCATTCCGGCTTTATGCCGGAGCAGGGCACGCCCCAGACTTTTTCAGTGTAGTCCTCGAAAAAAGTTGAATAAAGCTCCCGCCCGAAACGGTTTATGAAAAAATCCTCAAGCGTTTTCTCCGGCCTTATGGGAAAGAGCCGGACGCGCAGATAACTGAAGCCTATGCGCATCACCCGCGCCGGGCCGAGGTTAAGGAGCGTTTCAAGACTGAGAGTTACGGGATAGCTGAAGAATTTACGCAGGAAAAATATGCGGGAGATGCGTCCCCGGATGAGCATAACCCTGTCGGTGTTTTCCGGGTCCGGGCCGGAAGAAGTGGCGGAGTACTTGGCGGCCGTATCCAGCCCCAGGGAAATTTCGTCCCGCGAAGGTCTGCCCTGCACCGGCAGGACCGACGCCCACCAGCTCATCACCCGTTCGGACTTCGAAAAAAACCGGTGCCCGCCTATATCTATGCGGTTTCCCTTGTAGTTTACCGTTTTGGCTATGCCCCCCACATCGGAGGACATCTCCAGTATGACGGGCTTGATTCCGGTCCGGCGGAGCAGCTCGGCCGCTGCCGTAAGGCCGGCGGGTCCGGCTCCGATTATGACCGCCCTCTTCCCGTTTTCCGCCATATACAGCCCTCAGGCCGCCCCGCCGCGAATGGTCTTCAGCTTCTTGTGCCACTCCCACGCGGTGCCGACTATGGCCTTTATATCCTTGAAGCGGGGCTGCCAGCCAAGCACACGGGCGGCTTTGGAAGCGTCCCCCAGCAGCACGGGAGGGTCGCCTTCCCGCCTGGGCGCGGTTTTAACGGCTATCCTGCGCCCGGTAACTTCCTCGGCGGCGGCGATTATCTGCCTGACCGAAAACCCGTCGCCGTTGCCCAGATTGAAACAGTCGCTGGCGCCGCCTCCGGCCAAATAGCGGGCCGCGAGATGGTGAGCCTCGGCCAGGTCACAGACGTGGATGTAATCGCGTATGCAGGTGCCGTCCGGCGTGGGGTAATCCTCCCCGTAAATCCCGATGGGGGAGGCGGTGTCGGCCGCTTCCAGCACGCGCGGTATGAGGTGCGTCTCCGGCGTGTGCCATTCCCCGGTTTCAAGGGCGGGGTCGTCTCCTGCGGCGTTGAAGTAGCGAAGGGCCGCGCAGCGCATTCCGTAAGCCGCGCTGAAATCCTGCATGACCCGCTCCACCATCAGCTTGGTCCTGCCGTAGACATTGATGGGATTCTGGGGATGAGCCTCGCTCATCGGCACGGCCTGCGGAACGCCGTAGGTGGCGCATGTGGAGGAAAAAACGAAGTTCCCCACCCCGGCCTTCTGCATGGCCGACAAGATGGATATAGAGCCGCTTACGTTGTTGCGGTAATACTTGGCGGGCGCGCTCATGGACTCCCCCACCTCTATGAAGGCGGCGAAATGCATGACGCAGTCCACTTTCCTGTCGGTCAGGACCCGGGACAGCCTGTCGCCGTCGAGTATGTCGCCCTCGACGAATTCCCCCCACTTCACGTTTTCCCTGTGGCCGGTTGAGAGGTTGTCGTAAACCACCGTCCGGACGCCTTTGGAAGCGAGAAGCTTGTTGACGTGCGAGCCGATATAGCCCGCCCCGCCGATTATCATTGTTGTCATTGCGCCACCAGCGCGCGGAAGGCGGTGCCTAGAAGCCTATCTCGCGCTTCACTATGAAATTGGGCCGCTGCTTTACTTCCTCGTATATGAGGCCGATATACTCGCCTATCACGCCCAGCATGGTAAACAGGAAGCCGAACAGCAGGAGCATAAGGCCGACCAGAGTGCCGTAGCCGTCGTAGGGCACGCCGAAGCGCAGCACCCGGTAAACGACATAAAGCAGCATCAGGAATGAGAAGCTTGAAAGGGCCAGGCCAAGCATCATTATGACCTTGAGCGGCACATAGGAATGCACGAGCAGGCCCTTGAAGGCGAGGTCGAAAAGCTTAAGGGTCTCGGCGCGGGTTTCCCCGGCAAAGCGCGGAAGGCGCTCGCACTCGACACCGATGGACTTGAAGCCGGCCCAGGCGAAGAGGCCGCGCACGAAACGGTTGCGCTCCTCCATGCGGTTTATGGTCTCGTAAACCTTTCTGTCGACGAGGCGGAAGTCGCTTACATTGCGCGGTATCATGCCGCCGGTCATTTTGTTCGCGACAAAATAAAACACCTGCGCGGCCATGCGGCGGAAAAGGGAGGTGGTGGCGCGCTTGGTGACGACCTGGTAAATATTGTCGTATCCCTCCTCCCATTTCTTGATGAACTCGGTTATAAGTTCGGGAGGGTCCTGCAAATCCGCCGCCATTATGACAGCGGCGTCGCCCTTGGCATACTTGAGCCCGCCGGTCACCCCGCCGTCCATGCGGAAATTGCGGGCAAACTGGAGGATCTTGAAACGCGGATCCTGCTGGTGCACCGCAAGCATCTTGGCGAACTGCCCGTCCTGGGCACCGTTTTCAATCAAGATGACTTCGAAAT
>CAYPTM010000204.1:0-5231 GCA_964413345.1 uncultured Elusimicrobiales bacterium | reverse complement strand
GGACGGAAAAAGCATGTTTATGCCGCGGTCCGACTTGGAGATGACGGCCCTCTCCCCCGGCCTTACGCTCAGATGGGCCTGCCCGTCCATAGACAGTATGGGCAGCGGCCTGAAATCGCCATGCCCGGAGGATGGCTCCAGCACCAGCTGGCTGGAGGCCGACAGCACCACCGGCCTGTGGGTGAGCGAGTGCGGGCATATGGGGGACATGATGAAGACGTCCAGCCCCGGCTCCACTATCGGGCCGGAAGCGGCCAGCGAGTAGGCCGTGGAGCCCGGCGGCGTGGCGATGATGAGGCCGTCGCCGAAATATGATTTCATGAAGCGGCCCCCGTAAAAGGCCTTTATGGAAAAAGCGCGGGGTTCCGGTGTTTTAAGAACGCAGTCGTTGAAAGCGAGGAACGGGCCGTTCACATGCCTGCCTTCGGCGTCCTCCACGGACGCCTCAAGCAGATAGCGCGGCTCAAGCTGGTAATTGCCCTTAAGTATGGCGGGAAAACGTTCCGAGAACTCCCGCACGTCCATGCCGCTGAGGAATCCGAGCGTGCCCGAATTGACCGCCAGCAGGGGGATGTTAAGGCCGGCGAGGTCCCTCGCCGCGTGCAGTACGGTTCCGTCGCCGCCAAGGGCTATTACGAGGTCCGCCTGCCCTTCCCAGGCGCCATGCTCCAGGCAGGGGACCGGCGCCACGGCCAGACCCTTGCACTTTATAAAGTCGCACACAGCCTTTGCCCAGCGCTGGCCTTCCGGCTTGCGCTGATTGTAGAAAACGGCTATTTTCCTAAATCTGGCCGGCATGGGCTCCCTTTACGGAAAAAGACACTTTCTGCGGGTTCTCCCGCCGTGAAATTATATCAAATTGACCGCCGCCGCCGTATTGACCGGCAAGGGCAGTCCACAGGTTGCCGGAAGTGGAGACGAAACCCGTCCCTAAATCCGCGGTGAAACCGGTATAGTCAAGCTCCGGCCTGCCTGTATAGCCGTACTGCGTGTACGTCTCTTTTTCGCGCAGCGGAAAAGCCGCCCACAGGGGGGTGACCTTAATGCCCGCCGCCGCGAAGGTTTCACCTGGCCAGATGCGGACTATGCGCGTCCCCCCGTCTGAAAGACGGCGCATTGTTCCAGCCAGCCGCCAGTCCACAGGTCCGTAAGGCACATAAAGCGCGCCTATGGGTATTTCCCCCTCCAGCTCCGCCAAACCCCGCCATTCCTCTTCCTTAAGGGAAGACAGCGCTACGGCTTCCAGCTTTCTTGAACCGGCCCACAGCACCGCGTTTACAAGCCGGCGCCTGTCAGGCCCGGCACCCAGCAGCACCAGTCCGCCGTCCCCGCGGCATAAAACGGCGGCGCTTCTGGAATCGGCGAAGAAAGCCGCCCAGGGCTGTTTTCCCCTCAGCGAATAGCCGGCTATGCCCGCTGCGACCGCCACTGATACGCATGCCAGCAGCAGTTCCTTCCTCCGCCCGGTCAGCCGGAAATGGAAAACCGCGAACAACAGGGCGAGAAACGCTATCGCCGCGCAGTAGCCCCAGGAAGGCACATTGACAGACGCCAGCGGGACCGAGGAGAACAGCCTGACTCCCCACAAAAAGGCCGCGCACAACACTTTAAGAGGCCAGGAGGCCAGCCATACCGCCCAACCTCCCGCGAAGGCCGCCGCGCAGGAAACCGCCCCCGCGGCCATTATGCAGGCTGAGAGCGGAATCAGCGTGAGATTCGCCACCGGTCCGACCAGGGAAACCCTGTGGAAATATGCCACGGACAGAGGCAGAAGCCACAACTCCACCGCCACGTTGGCCAACACTATATAGAGCGCTCCCCTTGCGGTTTTTGAACGCCAGCCTTCAGGAAGTTCAAACGCCGCGAAGCCCGTTATTATTGCATAGGCAGCCAGGAAGGAAAGCTGAAAATCCGGCCTCAGGAGAGAGCGCGGCGAAACCGCCAGTATGGCGAAGGCGGCGAGGCAAAGTCCCGCGAAAGGACCGCTGTTGCGGTCCGCCAGCCAGGCCACGGCAGCGAAGGCCATCATTATATATGCACGCACGAGCGGAGGGTCGCAGCCGGCCAGCACCACATAAGCGCCCGAGAGAGCCAGCGCGAACCACGCCGCCCAACGCCTTCGCAAGCCGAGCAGACCGCACAAAAAATAAGCCAGAGCAGCCGGAAAGGCCACATTGGAGCCGGACGCCACAAGCAGGTGCATCGCGCCGGAGCTGACCAGCATGCCGCGCAATTCAGAATCCAGTTCCTCTTTCCTGCCCAGCAGTATGCCGGACGCTACCGCGTATTCCCCGGGGGAAAGATTGGTCCGGAGAGCCTCCAGCTCCCTGCCCCGCAACTCCCCCGCAAGCCTGAACGGCAGCGGGGCACTGCCGGAAGGGATTACCGCGGACGACTCCAGCTCGGCCCCCACGCCGAGCGACCACATATGCAGGGCACGGTTGAAGCCGCCTGGCGTTCTAGGCGCGTATACCGGGCTCAGCCGCCCTTCGGCAAACACCGGGGAACGCCACGTCACCCCGTCCGCCAGGTCGGCCTCAGCCAGCACGCTGCCAGACACCGCATGGCCGTCCACTGAAACGGAACATATTTCCACGCAGGTCTTTTCACCGCAAGGGTAGGGGTAAGAGCAGGCCTGCCCGGACACATGGACACTCCTCCCGCCATAAGCCGGAGCGGAGGAAGCCAGCGCTTCCACGGAATTCGGGGCGGGCGCGGACGGGAAAAATGTCCTGCGCAAAAAAATGCCCGCCGCCAATAAGGCCAGAACGGCCACAAGCGGACGGGCGTAATAGGAAAGTTTCATCTAGGGGGAACGACGGGAAGTCACAGCTTGACCCTGCCGCGCAGGGCGAAGGAAAGGGTCATTTCGTCCGTATAATCGATATCGCCGCCAAGGGGCATCCCATAAGCGAGACGGGTTATGCTGGGCACATCGTTGCGAAGCAGGTCGGCTATATACAGGGCGGTGGCTTCGCCCTCGGTATCCGGGTCCGTGGCTATTATGAGTTCGGTGACCGGAGGATTGGCGCGCTTTATGCGGGCCACCAGTTCCTTTATCCTTACCGCGTCCGGCCCCACGCCGTCCACGGGCGATATCGCCCCGTGCAGCACGTGGTAAACGCCACGGAAGGTGCCGGTCTTTTCGACAGCGTCTATGTCCTGCGCGTCCTCGACAACGCAGATTGATGTCTTGTCGCGCGAGCTGTCGTCGCAGATGGAGCAGAGTTCCTTGTCGCAGTAGGTAAGGCACTGGCGGCACATGCGGATGGAGCTTTTCATTTCCCGCAGGGAGAGGACAAGCTCCTCGATTTCGGCGTTGGAGGCGCGCAGGTAATGCATGGCGAAACGCTCCGCCTGCCTGGGCCCCACGCCCGGCAGTTTGCGGAAAGCCGCCATCAGCCTGTTCAGTATTTTCATCCGCGCCTTTCCCGACGGAAGAAGGCAGTGCCTACGCCTTGCCGTTCTTGACCGTCTTGATTACCTTGCCCGGCAGAATCTTCAGCACGCGCTTTACGGCCGCGTTGTTGCTGGTGGCCTGATCCTCGTTGATGTCCTGCCACACCGCGCCGGAGGAATCGGCAAGAGGTTCCGCGTCCGACAGTTCCGTGCCCCCGGACGCCGGTGAAGAGGACAGCTCCTCCACCGCGGGACGGACCGCCTTTGCCGCGCCCACCACACAGGAGAAAGTTATATCGCGGCCCGACATCTCCTTGGCGAAGCGGGAAAGCAGCGGAGCCTTGGCTTCGGCCATGGTGCGCTTGAACTCGCTTTCAAACGACAGCTTCCACCTTGACGGGGAGGAGAAATCCACATGACAGCCGGCAAGCGTGGCGAAAGCCATCGGACTCTGCTTTTCAAGGCATTCCAGAACTTTCTTCCACACAACGCCGTCGGACGCGTCGGCCGGGAGCGCCGCGCACACGGCAGCCGGAGCCGGGGCAGGCTGCGTCGCCTGCGGCTTGGGCACGGGAGCGGGCTGGGAATACGGTTTTGTGGCCCGGAGAGATTCCTCCCTCGCTGCGGCCGCAGCCGGGCGGACAGACTCGACCGTGGGATGAAGCGCGGGCCGGGGAGCGGACGCACCGGACGCAATCCGGCCCTCCAGCGACTCCAGCCGCTTTACCAGCCCATCGAAATCGGGCGGCGTCTCAAGCACGGTAAAAAGGTTTATTTCAGCCTGCACAAGCGGCATGTCGGAAAATCTGGTTTCGTCCAGCGCGCGGTTTATGCGCCTTATAAGAACCGCCAGCGCGCCGGAGGAGGTCCCGCCCGCTATTTCGGCAGCGGCCTCGAACGGAGCCTCGGCATAGCCCGCGGAAAAATAGAACAGCCGCGCCAGCCCGTTCCTGAGGTCTGACAAAAAACCGGCCGCGTCGTAACCTTCGGCGCGGACAGCGTCGAAAACTTTATGGAGGGCGGCGGCGTCGCGCGCTATCAGGGCGCGGCAGGCCTCGCGCACCATGTCCTCCGGCATCTTGCCCAGCATCTGCGCGATAAGGGCCGCGTCTATGGAGTCCCCCCCGCATGACACGGCGCGGTCAAGCAGGGTAACCCCGTCGCGCATGGCCCCACCCGCCGAACGGGCGATAAGATCCAGCGCGCCGGAATCTATCTTTATGCCCTCTTTCTCCGCCACGTTCTTCAGGTGTCCGGTCATCGCCTCGTTGGTTATGGGGCGGAAGCGGAAAGTCTGGCAGCGGGAGACTATGGTCGCGGGAACCTTGTGTTTCTCCGTGGTGGCCATTATGAAAACCACGTGCGGAGGCGGTTCCTCCACGGTCTTGAGCAGGGCGTTGAAAGACTGGTTGGACAGCATGTGCACTTCGTCCAGTATGAAAATACGGTAGCGGTCCCGGGTGGGCGCGAGCTTGATGTTGTCGATAATCATCTCGTGCATCTGCTCCACCTTGGTATTGGAGGCCGCGTCTATTTCCAGCACGTCCATGTCGGAACTGGTGGCTATCTCAAGGCAGGAGGGGCACTTAAGGCAGGGCTCGGCCACGGGCGCCCCCGCGCCGTTGCCGGTGCAGTTGAGCGCCTTTGCCAGTATGCGGGCCGCCGTAGTCTTGCCACAGCCGCGCGGACCGTAAAACAGGTAGGCGTGCGCGACGCGGCCCAGCTTCAGGGAATTGGATATGGTCGCGGTTACGCTTTCCTGCCCGACCACGTCGCCAAACTTGAGGGGCCGGTGCTTGCGCGCCAGGTTCTTATATGTGTCGTTTTGAGGC
>CAYPTM010000203.1:0-5236 GCA_964413345.1 uncultured Elusimicrobiales bacterium | reverse complement strand
GCGTGTACCGCGGCAAGGATCTTATACACCGCGGCAAGATAAGCGGACTCAAGCGCTTCAAGGACGACGTGAAGGAAGTCGAGAAGGGCTTCGAGTGCGGCATAATGATAGATTCCTACAAGGACGCAAAGCCGGGTGATGTCGTGGAAGCGGTCACCAAGGAAACCCGCGTGCGCCGCATAGAGTCGGGCAAGTCCAATGGTTAACCGTGTAGAGCGTCTCCAGTCACTGTTCTTGTCGGAAATAGCCTCTTTCATTTCCGGCAAGGGCAGCGCGGGGATACGGGGCGTGGTCACCATCACGGGCGTGGAGATATCCAAGAGCCTGGAGCATGCCACCGTCTATTTCTCCGTCTACGGCACGCCGGAGGAGATAGAGCGCAGCAAGCAGGTGATGGATTCCAAGAAGTGGGACATCCGCCACCTGCTGCGGGACCGCGTCCGCATCCGCCGCATACCGGAACTGTCGTTCAAGTTCGACAATACTCCCGGCAAGGCCGCCAGGCTGGAAAACATATTCCGCAAGATAGAGGGCGAGGTAAAGAATGACGGGCAATAGCCTTCCTTCCATGGCGGACGACCTTCCCGCCGTTGTAAAGGCCATAAAGAAAGGCCGCACCTTCTTCCTGGCCGGGCATCAAAACCCGGACGGGGACACCATAGGGTGCGGCCTCTGCATGGCTTCCGTCCTGCGCCGCATGGGCAAAAAGGCTTTCATTTTCAGCACCGACCCCATACCGGCCAATCTGCAGTTCCTGCCCGGAGTCAAAAAAATAGCCGTGGGCAAGCTTCCCTCCCGCCGCGAGTACGACGTCGTGCTTCTTATGGAGTGCTCGTCCCCTTCCCGCGCCGGGGACATCGGCGACATACTGGGTAAAGCCGGTGCGGTCGTGAATATCGACCATCACCGCACATTCGAGCCTTACGGCGACGTCAACTATGTGGTGCCGACCGCTTCCTCCACCGCGGAACTGGTGGCCGGTCTGCTTGCCCGCATGGGCGTGAAGCTCACTGCCGACGAGGCCACCTGCCTTTACACCGGGGTGGCCACCGATACGGGCCGTTTCCACTATCCCTCCACGACCGGCAGGACCATGCGCATGGCCGCGGGCCTGCTGGAAGCCGGGGCCGAGGCCGCCAAGGTCAACACGCTTGTCTATTCCACAAAGCCGCTGGCCGCGGTGAAGCTGCTCGGCCGCGCGCTTGAGAACCTTGTGGTCCTGGACGACGGGAAGGCCGCTGTAACGCGCCTTACCGCGAAAGATTTCAAGGACTGTTCAGCCCAGTCCCAGCATACGGAAGACATAGTCAATTACGGCCTGATGGTTCCGGGCACGGAAGTGTCCATCCTTTTCCGGGAAGAGCCGGAGAAGGGACGCACCGCCGTAAATTTCCGTTCCAAGGGCCGGGTGGACGTCAGCCGGATAGCCAAGATGTTCGGCGGCGGCGGACATAAAAACGCGGCCGGCCTCAAATCCTCGCTTTCCCTGGGTGAAATAGAGAAGAAAGTGCTGGCCGCGCTGAGGAAGGAATTCTGATGCGGCCCCCCGCGCCCCCGGTCATTGAAGGCGGAGCGTTCCTGGCGGACAAGCCGTCCGGCTGGACTTCACATGACGTGGTGGCGGTGGTGCGCCGCATAACCGGCATTTCCCAGATAGGGCACAGCGGCACGCTGGACCCTCTCGCCACGGGGCTGCTGGTTCTCCTTATCGGCAGGGCCACCAAACGCCAGGCCGAGTTCCAGATGCACCGCAAGTCTTACAGCGGCGTGATGCGCTTCGGCGCGGAGACGGACACCTGGGACGCTCAGGGCCGGGTGCTGTTTGAAAAACCCGTGCCCGCCGTTACGCAGGAACAGATTTCCGAGATGCTTTCCGCCGTCAAGGGCGAGATTTCGCAGCCTGTCCCCCCCTATTCCGCGGTAAAACTGAAGGGCACGCCGATGCACCGCCTTGCCAGGCGCGGCAAGCTGCCCGAGAGCGTCGTTTCCAAGAACGTAAAGGTCTACGGCTGGAGCGACGTGACATGGACCCCGCCGGACCTTTCCTTCACTGTGGAGTGCTCAAGCGGCACTTACGTGCGGGCCTTCGCCCATGTCCTGGGTGAAAAACTGGGCTGCGGAGCGCATCTTACCGCGCTGCGGCGTCTGAGCGTGGGTGATTTCAACGTAAAGGACGCCTTCCCCGTGGCCGGACTTAAAGAGGCCGGCCGGGACGCGGTTATGTCGAGGCTGATTCCCCTTAAATAAAATGAACGGCGCATTCATAGCTTTGGGAACCTTTGATGGCGTGCACAGGGGCCACCAGACTATGCTTGCGGACCTGACCGATCTTTCCGCCGTATACAAAACCCCCAGCCTTGTTCTTTTTTTCCCCGTCCCTCCCCGGGCTGCCCTGTCCGGCAACACCGTGATGAGCATGATAACACTCCCGGAAGAGCGGGCCGCACTGCTTGCGGCCTGCGGCGTGGACCGTGTTGCCCCGATAGAATTCACGGATAAGATTTCCTCTATGGGGCATGAGGCGTTTTTCCGCGACATTCTGCTTTCCCGCCACCGGATGAAAGGCCTCCTTGTGGGCAAGGATTTCGCTTTCGGGAAGAACAGGGCCGGCCATATCGACTATATGCGCCGGGCCTGCTCGGAAGCCGGCATACCCCTTTTCGTACATCCATTTGTAAAGGAAGGCGGACACAAGATATCCTCTTCCGTCATACGCGGCCTTCTCCGCGAAGGTCATGTGGAAGATGCCTCCCGTCTTCTGGGAAGGCGTTATTCCGTAAGCGGGAAGGTGGTGCGGGGCGAAGGGCTGGGAAGGAAGCTCGGTTTCCCCACCGCGAACCTGGACTGCGGCACGTTCAAGATACTGCCGCGCGGGGTTTTCGCCGTAACCGCCCGCCTGGGTGAACGGTCTTTCCGCGCCGTGGCCAATGTGGGTTTTCGTCCCACGGTGAACACCATCCACGCGGAAGTGCCGCTGATGGAAGTCCATATACTCGGCTTTGACGAGATGATTTACGGCCGCCGCCTGGACATAGAATTTCTCTCCCGCATGCGCGGCGAGAAGCGTTTCCATGGGGTAGAGGAACTTTCGGCGCAGGTCAGGGAAGACATGCGCCGGGCGAGGGCCGTCGCATGCTGACTACAAAACAGCTTCTTCTAGTTCCTGCGAATTTTGAAACCGCCAACGCGGATTTGGCCGGGCGGGTCTCCCTTTCCTCCGCCATAGGCGCGGTAGTGCCTGAAAGCTGGCCTCCCGCTCTCATGGTGGATGCGCGGCCCTGGTTCGCGGCCGAGATAGGCCGCAACATCTCCAGTCCCGGCTGGTATTACTGGTACGGCATTCTGGCAGGGGCGCGTCCCGTTCTGGCCGCCAGCGGGGGCTTCAAGGGGCCTCCGGACGCGCACGGCACGGCGGAAATAGGTTATTCCGTCCTGCCGGAATTCCAAAGGCGCGGCCTCGCGGTGGAAATGGTGGCCGCTCTTTCCGCGTGGGCGTTCGATTCCGGCGCGAAACTTCTTATCGCTGAAACTTCCCCGGATAACATTCCTTCCGTCAAGGTTCTGGAGAATACCGGCTTTTCCCGCTGCGGGGAAGGCTCGGAACCGGGAAGCCTGCGTTTCTGTCTCGCGGCTCCCCGCGCCAGGGCTAAGTAAAGCTTCCATTTATGAATCCCGGCGGCCCGGCTGACACTGTTAAGGGCAGACTCGCGGCCTTGGCCGTATTAATCTTCCTTTCGATATTGGCTGTATTTTCTGTCGCCATGCTGAGACCGGGCGGCAGATTCCTCCTGCCTTCTTCCGGCTGGCTTGCCGTTCCAGCCGTCCACCTGGGGCTTACGCCCGTTTCAATACAGCCACCCCGGACTGTTGCCTTCACCGCCGATTTCATGGCTACGGCTTCCCCCGTTTTGTTTTCTGTGCGGTCCACCGGCAGACTGCGCGCTATTTCTATTAATGGAAAACCGGTGTCATTCCCCCCCGGACACAGTGAGTCGGTAGCTTTGCCGGCGGAGGTCGATGCCCGCAATACTGTTGAGGTTTCTTCCGAGTATTCATATGGGCCGCCGCTTATCAGGCCGCTGTTGCCGGCCGGGATAAAAGCAAACTGGAAGAGCATATCGGATGGCGTGGACGTTCCCGCGGTTTCAGCGGACGATACTTTTCCGTACCCTGTCAGGCAAAAATCTCCTTCTGAAAAATTGCTGCTTGTCCTGCCCGGACTTTTGCCTTTTGTCATCGCAGGCATTGCGGCTGTGTGGGTTTATGAGAAGAGCCTGCTTCCCGGTTTGCGTAAACTTTTGCCTTCGCTGGCGTTTGTCGGGATGGCTCTTTTGTCCTTATACTTTTTTTTCGCCAAATCCCTGGCTCCGTCCGAGTTTTTCGGTTTCGACGCCAGGGGACATCTGGACTATATCACGCATCTTCTTAATGACAGAACTCTCCCTCGCCCCGGCGATTTCTGGCAGGCATATCAGCCTCCGTTGTTTTATGCCCTCTCGGCCCTTATAGGTTCGGTTTGGACGGCAATAACAGGCAGTTTGAGCCTCGGTGTCCTGAAGGTCCTTCCGTGGCTGTCGTCCTGCGCAAATGTTTTTCTTTCATGGCTGATTGCCCGCGAGATATTTGGCAAGGATTCGCCCAAGACCCTGTTCGTTGCCGGGCTGGCTTTTCTCCTGCCGATGAACGTATATATGTCCGCATTCATCTCCAATGAGGTATTTTCCTCCGCTGTAAGTTCTGTGGCCCTGCTTCTGGCATTACGTATGCTTGCAAAAGAAGACTTCGGCCTTCGTTCCTGTTTTGTGTTCGGTCTTGTCGCAGGGCTGGCCCTGCTGTCAAAGTACACTTTTGCTGTATTTTACCCTGTATGCGTTGTTTTTATCACGTGTCGGCGGGCGGTGGATTCCAGGCCCGTTTATTCGTTGTTTAAGGCGGTTATACTTCTTTTGACAGCGGCATTCGTGGCCGGCTGGTTTTATCTGCGGACTCATTCATTTACGGGCAGTATGTTTGTTGAACAAATGGAATTGTATGAGGTGTGGCAGATACCCGGCTTCCGTACTTTATCCTACTTTACCGGTTTCGGCGAGGCGCTGCGCCAGCCTTTTATTGGCGCGTCCTTTCATTCTTTCTGGGACCTTGCATATTCGACTCTTTGGGGAGACGGACTGGTCGGCGGAATGAGCATTCTGCCCGCACGCTATCTGTGGAATATGGACTATGCCGGGGCTGTTTA
>CAYPTM010000202.1:0-5246 GCA_964413345.1 uncultured Elusimicrobiales bacterium | reverse complement strand
GGTGTATTTGAAAGGGTTGGCGGTATTGGAGGTGCCGAGCACGGTGCCGCCGCGCGTAAGTATGCCGGAGACGTAGGCGTCGTTTATGTCCACGTGCCTGTCTTCAACGAATCCCGCGAAGCCGTCCTTGAAACCGGTCACGCGGTAGCCCTTGCCCAGCAGGCTCTTGGCCACGGCGCGAACCACCGCGTTAAGGCCGGGGCAGTCGCCCCCGCCCGTAAGTATGCCTACAGTTTTCATGCACATCCTCCGAAGCGGAATTTTTCCACCCTATATTAAGGTTAGCAAAAATAGCGGCCCGCCGTCCCCCCAGCGCCCCCGACGGAAGAAGCCCTTGCCGGACCCCCGGCGGGACCCACGTCCGGAATCTATTGACTTTCCGTCGGTCATTTATTAACATAATTGCATGCAGTAAGCTATCAGGAGGGTATTCTCATGGCAGAAAAGGTTCACAAAGCTGGCGTGAAGCGCGAAGATGGGTTCCTGTATTACATCGACAAGGACGGGGATATCTCCCGCGCAAAGATGGCACGGGGTGGCAAAAAGGGCGGAAAGCCCCAGAAAGTCCAGAAGGTCGGCCTTAAGAAAGAGAAAGGCTACCTGTACTTCCTTGACAAGAAAGGGGACATTTCCCGCGCGAAAATGGTTAACGCCTAATAGCGTAGACTCACACATTGCACTACCCGGCCTTTCATATTGAAAGGCCGGTTTTTTTTGTAAAATTTCCACATGGCAGCAAGAATACTTGAAGGGAAAACACTGGCGGCGGAAATAACCGCCGCCGCGAAAGCAACCGCCGCGCAAGCGGCCGCAAAAACAGACAGGGCACCGAGACTGGCGGCGCTCTCGTCCACCGACGACTACGCATCCGTCGTATACCTCAAGAAGGAAATCGCGGCCTGCGAAAAAATAGGCATCAGGGCGGAAGTCTTTTCCATAACCGCGCAGACCCCCGCCGCGGAATTCATAAGGCTGGTAAGGGGCCTTTCATCTTCACAGGACGTGGACGCCATACTGGTCCCCCGCCCGCTGCCGAAACATCTTTCGGCCATACTGCTCTGGGACAACCTCAATCCGGACAAGGATATAGACGCGGCGTCCAACCTGAGCCTGGGCCGGCTTTTCAACTGCAAATCCATGACGGAAGTGGAAGCCTGCGGAGGCTTCGTCCCCTGCACCGCGCTGGCGGCCATAAAACTGGCCCAGCGTCATAACATAGAACTGGCCGGCAGGGAAACGGTGGTGCTGGGCCGCTCCAGCACTGTAGGCAAACCCCTCGCGCACATGCTTTCCTGCCTGGACGCGACAGTGACCCTCTGCCACTCCAGAACGCAGAAGCTTGAGGAAGTGATACGCCGCGCCTATGTGGTCTTTTCAGCTATCGGCAAGGCGCGGTTTATCAAGGCCGGGATGATAAAGCCCGGCGCCACGGTAATAGATATAGGAACCAACCAGGACGAAAACGGCGTTTTCTGCGGGGACGTGGATACGGCGGCTGTTTCGGAAGTAGCGGGAGCGGTTTCGCCAGTGCCGGGTGGAGTGGGACCGATAACACTGTCCCTTCTGCTGCACAACATAGCCGCCGCCGCGAACAAGTAAGCAGACGGAACACAGACTTCCCCACAGCGAGGAGAACTATCAGATGAGAACAGCTAAACTGGCGGTCATGGCACTTGCGGCCCTGCTGGCTCTGCCCTGCGCGCTGCCGGCGCAGGAGGATGAGGGAGAAGGAGAGGCCGCACCGGCGCAGGAGCAGACCACGCCCGCCCCCGCCCCTAAAAAAGCCGCGAAGAAAAAGACCGTCAAAAAACCGGTTAAAAAGGAACAATCAGAATACATATTCACCATAAACGACACCGGGAAGACCTACCGTTTCGACAAGGACGGGGACCCGATAGTGCCCAAGCCAAAGGTGAAAAAGAAGCCCAAGGCCAAGCCAAAGGCAAAGAAGAAAAACGCCTTCGAGGACGACGAACTGTCGGAAAACTCAGAGCCCTCCAAGACCAAGGCGGCGGATGGGGAAGAAACAGTTTCGGACGAGGAATCCGAAACCGGCGAAACCGCCTCCGCGGAAGAGGGCGGGGACTCGGCTGTTTCAAAAGACAAAGATGGGGACGGCGAAACGGTTTCAGAGGGAACGGATGGGGATGGCTCTTCGGAGGAAGTGGCGGCGGCGCCCAAAAAGAAGAAAAAAGCGGTGCTGAAAGCCGACCCCGATGAGGAAACCCCGATTGCGGCCGCCCCTAAAAAGAAGAAAAGGAAAACCGCAAGAAAGCCCGCCGCACCGGCGGTAATACCGAAGATGGAAAAGGTTGACCCCTTCAGTTCGGCTGGCCAGAAAAATGCCGGGGAGCAGGGCGGCATGAGCCTCGGCGCGGACAGCGGTTCCGGCGGAGGGCAGCAGCCTCCGGCCGATATGGCAAGCATGCTTAAAATGGCACAGCAGGCGCAGCAGGCCCAGGGCAAGAAATAACGATATTTCAGTGGAAAGAAAAGGCGGCCCCGCAAAGGGCCGCCTTTTTTGCGTGTGAAAGAATGCGGTTCAGCCTTCGGCCAGCTCGAACATCATGTCTATGGCCTTTTTCGCCCTCGCCGCGACGGAAGGATCAACTTCCACCACCTGCGCCGGGGAAGGATTCCTGAGCGCCGATATGACTCCGCCCAGCGTCGTCATCTTCATGTAAGGGCAGAGCCTGCACATGGAAACGAAGTTTTTATCCGGGAAGCGGACACGGGCGAGCTCGCCAAGCCCGCATTCGGTTACCAGCATATAGGCCGGGGCGGGAGTCGCCTCCACGAATTTCATCATATCCGAAGTGCCGCCGAGGAAATCCACCGCGTCAGCAAGTTCCGGCGGACATTCAGCGTGGGCCAAAACCTTGACGCCGGGCCACATCCTTCTGTAGTTCTCTATGGCGGAAACGTCGAACTTCTCGTGCACGACGCAGGAGCCGTTCCAGAGTATTATCTCCTTCCCCACCGAAAGGCCGAGCCTGGAAGCCATGTTGGCGCCCATATATTTGTCCGGTGTGAAAATGACGCGGCCGTGCCTGTCCAGCATACGGCGGAGAATCTTTTCCGCGTTGGCGCTGGTGACGATGCAGTCACTCTCCGCCTTGACCTCGGCGGTCGTGTTGATATAGGTAATCACCGGCAGGCCGGGATGGGCGGCCTTCAGTTTTCTTACGTCAGCGGCAGTTATGCTGTCGGAAAGGGTGCAGCCTGCATCGGGCGCGGGCAATATAACGGTCTTGCCCGGGTTCAGAATCTTGGCGGTTTCGGCCATGAAGCGGACGCCGCAGAAAACTATCACATCTGCGGAGGAAGAGGCGCAGTCCTTGGCCAGCTTGTAGGAATCGCCCACGTAATCCGCCACGCCCAGGAGCAGTTCGGGCCGCTGGTAGACATGCACGGCCAGCACGGCCTTCTTCTCCGCCTTCAGGGCGTTAAGCTCAAGCGTTTCGGACGCTATGGAGTGAAGGTCCTCCTCGCCGCACAAAGTCCGCATTCCGGACCTGGCCAGCCGGATGGTTTCGGCGCTGATTTCCTGCTCGCTAAAAGTTGATGATGCCATGTTCACACTCCCGGGAAGGCTACGGACGGATCGTCGGTGAACACGCCGTCCACGCCGCGCTTTTCAAGCGAGAGAGCCGCGTCCCGGTCATTGACCGTATAGACCAGCGTGCGGAACCCCCTGCTCTTTATGGCTGACAGGATGGAATCGTCCCCAGCCTGCCTGACGCTTATGTGCACACTTTCCGCGCCCAGCGAAACCGCGGTGTCCAGCGCGCCGTCAATCTTCACCTTGCCCACCAGCACGCCCAGGCGCGCTTCAGGCGAAAGGGAACGGATGGTACGCAGAACCTCGTGGTCGAAACTGGAATAAAGGATACGCCCCTCCCAGCCTCCGGCCTGGCCTACCTCCTCCAGGAGCCTGCGCTCTATGCCCGGATATGTTCCGCCCTCGTTTTTAACTTCCACGTTCAGCGTGGACACGGCGGAGCCGAGCAGAGCCATCACTTCGGACAAAAGCGGTATGCGGACCGGCTCGGCGCCGGGGAAATAAGCGCCCACGTTCAGGCGGCCGAGGGAGTCGAAATCCATCTCCTTTATGACCACGGGAGTCTGAGCGGTATGGGAAAGGGTGAAATCGTGATGAACGACAAGCCTGCCGTCCGAGGTAAGGTGCACGTCGAGCTCGAACTCGCGCATCCCCATCGACAGCGCGCGGGCGAATGAAGGCAGGGTATTTTCAGGCGCGAATTTTGGCGCGCCCCTGTGAGCGAGAAATCTCATATTCCGGCCACACTCCTAAGCATATGTTCGCAATCCTCGTCCGGAAGAGCTATCCCGGTGTTTCTGCTGCGGCCCGACTTCGGGCCGTGGTAGTCCGAGCCCGCGGTTACCACAAGCCCGTACCTGGACGCAATGTCCAGCAGCTCACGCGTAAGCGTCACGGTATGGGTGGAGTAGTAGGCCTCAAGCCCGCCAAGCCCGCAGGCGATCCAGCGGGGAAAATCCCATATGTCCCGCACCGCCCCGGGATGGGCCAGCACGGCAAGGCCGCCCGCTCCGCGTATCACGGAAACAGCCTCCTCGAAAGAGGCCCCCTGGGGCGGCACATAACCGGGCATGCCGGGCACCAGAAATTTGGAAAAAGCCGTCTGGCGGGAAGAAGCCAATCCCTTAAGGCGGAGCAAATCGGCTATATGCGCCCGGGAAAGGGTATTCCCGGCAAGAGCGCATACTTCCCCGAAAGTTACCGGCACTCCGGCCCCGGCCAGGGCCTCCACGCATTTCCTGACCCGCTCGCGGCGATTGCCGCGATGCTTTTCAAGAAAGGCGCGCAGCGCAGCGTTCCGCAGGTCTATATGATAGCCAAGTATATGGAGATGGTCGTGCTCCCGCGCGCTTATCTCCACCCCCGTGACGAAAGTCACACCGAGCGATTCGGCGGTCCTGCCGGCCTCCTCCACGCCCTCTACGCTGTCATGATCCGTAAGCGCGAACAGGGCCGCCCGGCGCTTGGCCACCTGCCGGGCCACGTCCGACGGGGAGGAAGTCCCGTCGGAACATGAGGAATGGGTGTGAAGGTCCACAACGCGCATGACGCGCTCCGCCGAAATGTCAGGCGGGAATGACCTGCTTCACTTCCGGCACGGCTTCCTTGAGTTTCTTTTCCACCAGCATTTTGAGCGTCATGGTGGCGGCGGGGCAGCAGCCGCACGCGCCCTGAAGAGCCACGC
>CAYPTM010000201.1:0-5259 GCA_964413345.1 uncultured Elusimicrobiales bacterium | reverse complement strand
ATGCGGTTTCGCAGATATCCGTGCCGAATCGTTCCGGGTGGACTCGTCCCGGACTTTCATAGCGGCTCTGGGGAGAAAGCATCGCGTCCGCTCCCGCCCCATGCTTTCCATAATCATGCCGGTCTATAATGAGGCGGGCACATTCCGGGAGATGTACTCCAGGCTGAAGGCCAAGACCTTCCCTTCCGTCGACAAGGAAATAGTGATAGTCGAGAGCAATTCCACCGACGGCACTAGGGCCATGGTGGAGGCTGTTTCTTCTGACCCCGGCGTAAGGGTGCGCTACGAGGACCGGCCCATGGGAAAGGGCCATGCCGTCCGTACGGGACTGGAAACCGCCTCGGGGGATTTCATAGCCATACAGGATGGCGACCTGGAATACGACATCAACGATTATAGCCAGCTTCTCGAACCCCTGGTCACCTACAGGCAGGCCTTTGTCCTGGGTTCCAGGCATTCGATGGGGTGGAAAATGCGCACCTTCAGCGGGCAGCCGCTTCTTTCCTTCGTGATGAACTGCGGGCAGACAGTATGCACCGCGCTTATCAACCTGTTCTGCGGCACGCGCATGAAAGACCCTTTTACCATGTACAAGCTGTTCAGGCGGGACTGCCTTTCCGGTCTTTCCTTTTACGCCGACCGTTTCGATTTCGACTGGGAGATTGTCATCAAGCTTGTCCGGAAAGGCTACATTCCGCTGGAAATACCGGTGAACTACACGTCCCGCTCGTTCAGCGAGGGGAAGAAAGTTTCCATGCTGAGGGACCCGCTGCTCTGGTGCGTGGCGCTCGTGCGTTTCCGTTTTTGCAGGCTGTATGACAAAAAATACTGAAGGTGCCTCAGCCGTATGATTCGGGCCGCCAACGGATTCGGCGGCAGGAGATGACGATGCGTTATTTTGTGACTGGCGGAGCCGGATTCGTTGGCAGCAACATGGTGGACAGACTTCTTGCCGACGGCCATGAGGTTGTCGCGTACGACAATCTGTCCACGGGTTCGGAACGTTTTCTGGAGAAAGCCATGGCCAGCCCGGCCTTCAGGTTCGTGAAGGGGGATACGCTCGACCTGCCCGCGCTGTCCGCCGCCATGAAGGGCTCTGATTTCGTTTTCCATTTTGCCGCTAACGCGGACGTCCGCTTCGGTACGGAGCACCCCCGCAAGGATCTGGAGCAGAACACCATCGCCACCTTCAATGTTCTGGAGGCCATGCGCGCCGCAGGCGTCAAGCGCGTGGGGTTCTCTTCCACCGGCTCCATATACGGTGAGCCGGAAACGTTCCCTACGCCAGAAGACTACAAGTTCCCGGTGCAGACATCCCTCTACGGCGCCTCCAAGCTGGCGGGGGAAGGACTGATACAGGCCTACTGCGAAGGCTTCGGCTTCCAGGGGTATATCTTCCGTTTTGTTTCCATACTGGGAGAACGCTACACGCACGGACATGTGTTCGATTTTTACGCTAAACTGCTCAAGAATCCGGAGGAACTGTCCATCCTGGGAGACGGACACCAGCGCAAGTCCTACCTTTATGTGCAGGATTGCATGGACGCCATACTTACGGTAACTGAGAAGTCCCGCGAAAAGGTAAACATCTACAATCTCGGCACGGACGAATACTGCGAGGTCAACCAGTCCATAGGCTGGATAACCAAGTCGCTCGGCCTTTCTCCCAAGCTGGTTTACGGTGGCGGGACCCGCGGCTGGACCGGGGACAGCCCATTCATCTTTCTGGACACTAAAAAGGTCCGTTCCCTCGGCTGGAAACCCAGGCTGACCATCGAGCAGGCGATAATCCGCACCCTTAATTATCTGCAGGACAACCGCTGGGTTCTGGAGCACCGCTGATGAAACTGAGTGGGAAAAGGTGCGTAATTTCCGGTGCCTCACGTGGTCTTGGCGCGGCCATAGCCGGCGCTATGTGGGCGGAAGGTGCCAGCCTGCTTCTCTTGGCAAGGTCCGCATCCGCCCTCAGCGACGTCGCCGCCTCTCTTCCTCGTGCGGCGGGACAAACGGTGTCTTGTTTCCCTGTGGACATATCCGCCGCCGCTTCCGCCAGAGCCGTCACGGAAGAGGCGGTCCGCGTCATGGGCGGTATCGATGTTTTGGTCAACAACGCGGCGGTTCACGGTCCCGTAGGGGAATTCCGCACAAGTCCGGCGGAAGAATGGGAGCGTGTTCTGCTGGTCAACTTTATTGCCCCGACACGCCTGGTCAGGGAGTGTCTGCCCCTCATGGGACGCGGTTCGAAGATAATATTTTTATCGGGCGGAGGCTCCACTGGCCCGCGTCCGAACTTCAGCGCATACGGCGCAGCCAAAACTGCGATAGTCCGTTTTGCGGAAACCCTTGCGGAGGAATTGCGTTCCGCTGATATCGGGGCAAACTGTATAGCCCCGGGGGCCATGCCGACGGAGCTTTTGAAGGAAGTCCTGTCGGCCGGTCCAGCGAAGGCCGGACAGAGGGAATACGACCTGGCTGTCAAGGCCATGGCCGGTGGAAACGCGGTAATCGACAAGGCCTCCCGGCTGGCCGTTTACCTGGCATCGTCCGAAAGCGACGGGGTCACAGGCAAGCTTATCAGCGCCGTGTGGGACCCGTGGCCTTTCGATTCCGAGCGCAAGGCGGACATTGTGTCTTCCGATATTTACACCCTCCGCCGCATAGTCCCGCAGGAACGCGGCAAAAAATGGAGCTGAACTTATGAACGTCGCGATAATCGGTTGCGGTTTGATAGGGGAAAAACGCGCCCGCGCCCTCCAGGGGCACAGCCTCGTGGCGGTGGCGGATACGGATTTGAAACGCGCGGAAAGGATGGCCCAGTTCGGTAAAGGCGTTGAATGCTTTACCGACTGGCGCATGGCCGCCGGAAATAAAAAAGCGGACATAGTGATAGTATCCACCACCAACGCATGGCTGACGCCCGTGGGACAGTTCGCTCTTGGGCAGGGCAAGCATGTTCTTATGGAAAAGCCCGGCGCGCGTTCAGCCGATGAGATAAAGCCATTCCTCGATTTGTCCCTGAAATCCGACAAAAGGGTAAAGGTCGGCTTCAACCTGCGTTATCATCCCGCCATGCTCAAGGCGCGGGAGATAATAGACAGCGGGGGTATCGGGGAGATGATGTTCTCTCGCGGCCGCTACGGTCACGGCGGGCGCGTCGGCTATGACAGGGAATGGCGCGCGGACAGGAACGTATCCGGCGGCGGGGAACTGATTGACCAGGGCGTCCATCTGATTGACCTGGCGCGCTGGTACATGGGGGATTTTACCGGAGTGGATGGCTGGGCGCCCACATATTTCTGGGATATGCCTGTTGACGACAATGGTTTCCTGGCCCTGCGCACGGCAGCGGGAAAGATGGCCTGGCTGCACGCTTCCTGCACGGAGTGGAAGAACATGTTCTGCCTGGAAATTTACGGCCGGACAGGCAAGCTGCAGATAGACGGTCTCGGCGGCAGCTACGGCACTGAGCGCCTGTCCTGGTACAAGATGTCGGCCGAGATGGGACCTCCGGAAACACTGATATGGGAGTATCCGGGAGAGGATAAATCCTGGAAACTGGAATTCGCCGCTTTTGTGGACGCGATAGAGAACCGCAAGCCCCTGTGCGGCGGGCTTGAAGACGCCTGCAAGGCGCTTGAAATAGTCGGGAAAGTCTACGGGGGGGAGAAAAAATGATAATTTCACGCAGTCCGCTGCGCATCACTTTCGGAGGAGGCGGGACCGACCTGCGCTCTTATTACGAGCAGCACGGCGGATTTCTCATCGCCGGGGCGATAGACAAGTACGTTTATATCACCCTGCACAGGGTTTTCCCTCCCGGCTACATCATCAAGTATTCCCAGATGGAGCGGACTGAGAATATAGAGGAAATCAAACATCCCATAATAAGGGAATCACTGCGTCTTCTCGGTTTCGGCAAGGAGTATCTGGAGATAACCAGCATGGCGGACATTCCCGCCGGCACCGGCCTCGGGTCATCCAGCAGTTTTACGACAGCCCTGCTTAAAGGCCTGCATACCTACCGCCGCAACCTTGTCCATCCGCAGGAGCTTGCTGAACAGGCCTGCCGGGTGGAGATAGACATACTCAGGGA
This sequence comes from uncultured Elusimicrobiales bacterium, assembly GCA_964413345.1. Classification (GTDB taxonomy): domain Bacteria; phylum Elusimicrobiota; class Elusimicrobia; order Elusimicrobiales; family Elusimicrobiaceae; genus CAYPTM01. Next base: position 1,166 of record CAYPTM010000201.1, on the reverse strand, counting down.
ACCCATCGGCAAGCAGGACCAGTACATATCCGCATACGGCGGCATAACCTGCTTTGAATTCGAAAAGGACGGCTCCGTAAAGGCCTATCCGCTCAATATCGCCAAGGAAACCCTTTATGACCTGGAGGATAACCTGCTGCTTTTCTTTACGGGTTATTCCCGTTCCGCTTCTTCCATACTCAAGGAACAGGATGACAAGAGCAAAGTGGCGGATTCCGGCATGGTGGATAACCTGCACTTTGTCAAAAAACTTGGATTTGAAAGCAAGGCCGCCCTGGAACAGGGGGACCTGCCCCGTTTCGCGGCCCTCATGAACGAGCATTGGGAATATAAGAAGAAACGCTCCCGTTCCATGTCCAACGGCCAGATTAACGACTGGTACGAGCATGCCATCAAAAACGGGGCTCTCGGCGGCAAGCTAATAGGCGCCGGCGGCGGAGGCTTCCTCATGTTTTACGCACGGGATACGGCCCGCCTGCGGCACGCCCTTATGGGCACCGGGCTTGAGGAAGTGCGCTTCCGCTTCGATTTCGAGGGCACTAAGGTGATAAGCTGACCATGACGGCTCCAGTGCTGATACTGGCCGGGGGGACCGCCACGCGCCTCCGGCCAGTCACTGAAAAAATCCCCAAGGCCATGCTGGAAGTGGGCGGGCGTCCTTTTATAGAACACCAGCTCAGTCTGCTGGCACGCAACGGGGTGAGGCGCGCCATAATCTGCGCCGGATACCTGGGGGACCAGATTCAGGCCTTCGTGGGCGACGGTTCCCGCTTCGGCCTGTCGGCCGAGTTCATCCAGGACGGGGAAACGCTGCGCGGGACTGGCGGCGCCGTAAAGAACGCCGCGCGGCTGGCGGGGGACGTTTTTTTCGTCATGTACGGCGACAGCTATCTTACGGAGCCTTTCGCCCCCGTGGAGGATTATTTCCTCCGGCACGGCAAACAGGCGCTAATGACCGTGTATGAGAACAACGGCCTCTACGACACAAGCAATATAGTTTTCCGGGACGGCAGTATCGCCGTATACGACAAGAAGAACCTGACCCCGGAGATGCGGTGGATAGACTACGGCCTATGCATGTTCCGCAGAGAGGTGTTTGACACCGACAGATTCGGCGACCGGTTCGACCTGTCACAGCTTCTTGGCGAACTGGTCGGGCGTGGGGA
>CAYPTM010000200.1:0-5269 GCA_964413345.1 uncultured Elusimicrobiales bacterium | reverse complement strand
GCCCACCATCTTGCCACCCCGTATGCCTTTGCAACCGGCAAATGATTCAGCGTGTGGGAAGTGATTTTAGGGTAATAAATCGCGAGCATGGTGTTGCAGAACAAATCCTCCAGAATTCCGAGCTGGAGGACCAGGCCGAAACCCATAAGGCTTTTAGAGAGGCTTTTCTTCCTGTCCGCGTCGTTCATGAAAATTATTCTAGGCCGCCGCCGGCCACAAAAACCGCCCCGGCAGGGGGCGGTTCAGCAAGTCTATTGAAGCAGAAGAAGGTCCTCTGCGGTAGTAGCCTGCGCCTGACGCGCTTTTTTCCTGCGTTTCGCGGGCCGGGACTGCTCTCCGTCGGAAACGGAGTAATCCGTTTTATCGGCGCGCACCTTGGGCAGTATTATGGAATCCTCCGCGCGTTTCTTTTTCGCGCGCCGGGGAACTTCCGCGTAATCGTCCTGATAGGAATCCCTCGGTTCGCCGAACTTGAAACAGAGTGACACCCTGTGCGTGGAACCCAGATCGCCCATCGGCACAAAAGCGTAGTCGAAGCGGTAGTCTTCCATGCCAAAACCCGCGCCGAGCGTGAAGCCGGAACCGGCCTCCTCCGCCTTCGCCGTGCGGAAACCCGCCCTGAGGGCAAAACCCAGTTCCCGCGCGAAGACCATGCGGTATTCGCCCGCCAGCCGGAATACGGTGTCGGAATCATTTGCCTTGTCCACCTGCGCGGTGACGAAACCCATCCGGTTGAACTGCCAGGAGGAACCCAGCCTCCACGTCAGCGGCAGGGGAAACCCTTCAGAACCCATCTTGACCGAGGAGCCTATATTGGACATGGAGAAAGCGAAATTCAGCGTCCTCCAGCGGTAGGCGGAGCCGAAATCCGCCGCGAAGGCGGAACCGCTGTTGTCGGCAAGCGTTTCCCTCACGCCCTTGAGGTTGGCCCCCAGATATAGTGATTTGCCCAAGCGCCGGGCGACACCCGCGGTAACTGCGCCAGCCGTGGCGTTGAACGTGCCTATGTTGTTGCCGGAGGCATCCGTCTTGTCCACCTTGTCGGTGAACAGATAATTGACCCCCGCGCCCCAGCCCCAGTCCGCGGCAAGGGGCCCGGCGGCGGAAAGGGTCTCCATCCTGACGCCCTCAATCCATTCGTTATGGGTGAAGGAAACGTCCCCCCTCTCCACCATGGCAAGGCCGGCGGGATTGTAAAAGAGGGCGTTGGAGTCATCGGCCGGAGCGGCAAGCGCCCCGGCAAGCGCGGCGGAACGGGCGGAGGCGTCGATCTTGAGGAAGGACGCGGAACTCGTGCCAGTCGTCCCGGCATGGACGCCGGAAGAGAAGGAGAGGACGGCAAGGGAAAGGGCCAGTTTCTTCATATGCGTTCTCCTCACCATATTATCCCTATCTTCCCGGTTTTCTTTCCGCCGGAGCCCTTGGCGACGTAAAGGTACATGCCGCTGGCGGCCTTGTCGCCGGAGGAATTGCGCCCGTCCCACACGGCCTTACGGCTGCCGCCCGAGGTGGTGATGCCGTTGCCCTCTGTAAGCGTCCGCACCAGTTCGCCCGCCAGGTTATATATGCGTATGGTAAGGCCGGACATGGTGGACGGCAGGTTGGCGATTGTCACCCCGGACGAGTTCTGCCGCATATCGCAGGGGTTTGGATAGACAAGCACGGAGGAAAAATCCTGCGTGGTGCTGGTGCCGAGAGCGCCGTAAATGGAGAAATGCCGGACCGAGGCGGTAATGGCATGGGGCGTGGAGGAGGTGTCCAGCGAAGAGGCCACAAGCTCCCAGCGCATAGCAGTCTCGTTAAGAGTGAACAGGCGGAGGTCGGTCTCCTTCATCTGCGTTCCGGCCACATAGCCCGCCGAATCAACATCATACGGTATGCGAATTGTAACATCCGCGATGAAAGTGGAGATGGCAACCCCGCTTACCGTTTCGCTGGCAATGAAGAGGCGGTTAAGATTGGCGCTGCGCCCCGTGCCGGAGAGAGGAATCCCGATGCCATCCGATAGAGCCGCCGCGTTGGCCGCGGCCAGCGCGGCAAGGGAAAGGCTCGGAGTGGATATAGCGACCGAGATAAGCGTCCCGCTGATGCCGCCGGCATACGCATAGGCCGGCAGGACCACCTGCGTTCCGTCCAGATTGGATATGGTGCCGCCGCTTCCGTTGGTTACGGAGGTCTTGATTGTGAATGACGAGCCGGAAACTATCTGCGTGCCGATATTGCCGGCCGCATCCGTGGCGGAGAAGGAGAAATCATACTGCCCGTCCTTCATATATGATTCCGGCGAAATGGTGCCCGTCCAGACACTGCTGGAGGAACTTACCAGCGGGACAGCATACACGGGCGAGACGGTGCCGTCGCGGTAATAGCCAAGGGAAGGCGTGCCGGAAATGGATGATGCGTCGGTGACCGTCAGCGTTGCCGTATAGGAACCGGTGACGAGAGGCTGCGTGCCGGTCAAAACCAGCGAGGCGGTCGGCGACGTCGTATCCACTGTGAAGGAGGCGGTCGAACTCGTAGTGTAGCCCGCGCTGGTTGTGCCCACCGCCACCACCGCGGCCTGTCCGTCATACCCGCTGACAACCTGATAAGTTCCGGTATATGTGAGATTGTCAGACGTGGCCATGGTGACCGGCAAAGCCGAAGAACCGGCCTGCTGGACAGTTAAGGTCAGCCCGCCGGCTTTAAGAGGCTGGTCCGCCGTCACTGTAATGGCGAGAGGCCCCTGCGGAGCGACGGTTTTATTCAGCGCTATGGAACAGGAAGCGTCGAACTTGGTCATCTGGCCGGATGAGGTGGAAGTGGAACGGAAGAGGCCGGTATCCTCCGCCGCAACGGAGACATAATAAGTGGTTCTGTTGGAGAGCGTGAGCCCCGTAAAGGTTACGGAAGTCGCCGTCCCGACAGAGGTCCAGTCCTTCACGTCGTTCAGGCTTGAAAGGGAAGTACCCACCGACACAAGATAGCGGGAGATGGCGAGCGGACCCGAAGAAGCGGTCCAGTTGGCGGATATTTGGCCGGTAGTGGTCGTAACGCTGACCTCCTGTCCCGTCACCGCGCCGTCATAAACCGTAACCTGCGAAGGTCCGTCGGCGGAATACCCCTTGATGCAGGCATTTATTCCCTGGCTGAGCTGGTCGGACGACAGATCGCTCAAGTCATAGCCGTCATACCAGGTAGTCCCGTCGGCGCTTATGTAACTGCGCCCGGCCGCCATGGAAGCCCCGCTGGAATAACCGTCGGACCTGTACTCTATGGCAAGCGGATACAGGTAAGTGGGATTGGTAAACTTGACCACTATGGAAAATTTCTGATTCTTGGCGAGGGCGACAGGATTGGAAAGCTCCACGGTATGGAAACCGGCGTAAGTCTGCGTGCCGGAAGTGCGGGCCGCCGTTACTTCCGTTCCCGACACGGGTGAACCGGAAACATCCCTGTAAACGTAGATGGTATAGCTTGAGCCGGAATCCGTGGTAATCAACCCTACGGACTTAAGATATTCCGTTCCGGTGGTTCCGCCGGTTGCCGTGAAAATGTTGCCGCCCCAATAGGTGGTGGATGACGACTCTCCCAGATTGCCTACCTGCCCCAGCTTATCATAGTAGTACGCCGACTTGTAATTCGCGGTTGAAACGGCCGGTGTGACCACCGACACTTCCTCCCGCCCAAAATATTTGTCGTAGTATGAAACATAAAAATACCCGCTGTCGTTCGCCAATCCGCCCCAACTGGAGGTGGTAGTGCCCCATTGGTTGCGAACCAGCCACGCGCCGTTGCCCGCCGGGACATTGTTGAACTTGCTGGCGGCGAAATTATCATCCCAGCCGACTATAGCCACAGCGTGCCCGCCAGCGGAGGAACCACCGGAAGGGAAGTAATAGCCGTAGCTGGTCGTATTATAATAAGCGGCATTCCATTCAAAACTGGCATAGACCGCGCCATAAGTTTGCAGGGCTGATTTTATGGTGGCGGTATCGGAAGCGCTTGTCATGACAGGCAGGTAAAGCACATCCGGCATATGCTTGACCACAGGCAGGCCGGAAACGGAAATGCGGGAATCGTCATAATAAGGGTCCACAGCCTCGGTAACAGGCCCGCCGCCCCGGCTCAGATACGCCGTCGCCACGGAAATGTTGCCGCCGCCGCATTTGCCCCAGTCAAAACCCGCCAGGCTGGCCAGGTTCTGCTCGGAAAAATCCCAGGTCTCCCCGGTGAGGAGGGACGACTCCGCGCTGGAATAGGTGGCGAATGCCCAACAGGCACCGCAGGTTTTCTGATCGCGCACCGCGGTAACCTTATTAAGAGTGCGCAGGTCGTAGGTGGCGGAAGCGCCGTAGACTCCCTGAGCGCGCAGCCGCGCCGAGGAAACCGGCGCATAATGGCTATGGTCCACGTGCGATGGCAGATATCCGGTTGCGGGACCGCCCGAGGTTTTAGAGGCAGACGCCGACGTTTTTTTGGCGGCACGGGCCTTCATGGCGCTGATGAATTTCGGATTAACTGGAGAAACGGATATATTCCCGGCGAAAGCAGTACTGACAGACAATAAAGAAGTGAAAAACAGGGCAGCTATCCGGTGGTTCATGAAACGCTCCGCGTCAGTGCGCAAAACAAGACAGAATTACCCTGCCTTGCCGCAGCGCAAAGCGGGCCTGAATATTATGATATCAATAAATTGAACGCAAAAGAGGGCCGGGATATTGCAATCCCGGCCCCCGCCGATTCGCAAACAGCCTAACGCTTTACTTCAAACGACAGCGTCCCGCCCTTCCCGGATGTCACTTCCACCCGGTCGCCCGGCAGGATGTCGCCGGACAGTATACGCAGGGCCAGCGGGTCCTGAAGCAGGCGCTGAATGGCCCGCTTCATGGGCCGCGCGCCGTACTGGGCGTCGTAGCCTGCGGAGAACAGGGCTTCTCGGGCAGACTTGTCCAGCTCCACAGTTATCTTCTTTTCCGCCAGCATACCGCGCAGTCCGGCAAGCTGTATATCAAGAATCCTGTCCAGCTGTTCCTTACCGAGCGCGTTGAAGATGACAGTCTCGTCAATGCGGTTGAGGAATTCCGGCTTAAACTGCTCCGCCAGCATGGACTGTATGGCGTCCCGCACCTTCTCCAGCCGCCCCGCGTTTTCCAGTATGAAGCGGGAAGCGATATTTGAAGTCATTATCACGACCGTGTTGCGGAAGTCCACCGTGCGGCCCTTGCCATCGGTAAGGCGCCCCTCGTCCAGTATCTGAAGGAAGATATTGAACACATCCGGATGGGCC
>CAYPTM010000199.1:0-5285 GCA_964413345.1 uncultured Elusimicrobiales bacterium | reverse complement strand
CCTTTTTTCTATGCTTGGAACTGCGGTCAAGAGCCTGCTGCGCAAGCCGGCAACCAGGCTTTACCCGTTTGAAAAACGGCAGCCTTTCGAACGCTCGCGCGGCAATCTGGTCAACCACGTGGAAAGCTGCATATTCTGCGGCGTCTGCCAGTTGAAATGCCCCAGCAAGGCCATAACCGTGGTCCGGGCCGAAAAGACCTGGACTTTCGACCGCCTGCGCTGCATAGTATGCGGCCGCTGCGTCGAGGTCTGCCCCAAGAAATGCCTGGAGATGAAGAACGACCATTCCGCGCCCATAGGCCCGGTCAAGGCCGATTCGGTAATCGTCCAGAAAGGGCCCGCGCCGGAAGCGCAGACCCCGCCAGCGCAGTAATAAGTTTCCGGATGCCCCTCCCCAGCGGGGAGGGGCGTCGTCATGTTGAGAAGCAATGCCCCGGGTTCCGCCCGGCCATAGATTATGAAGCTCCTGACGAAGCACACTGATTACGCCGTACGGGCCCTCCTCCATCTGGCGATGGCCGGAGGCGAGGCCTATCATTCCTCTTCCGAAATAGCCCGCGCGCAGGGCATACCGCTGAATTTCCTGCGCGGCATACTTAACCGCCTTATCGCGGCGGGCTGGCTTGTTTCAAAAGAGGGGGTCGCGGGCGGCGTCAGGCTGAAGGTTGCGCCGGACACCATTTCGGTGGCTTCCCTCATCCGCCTTTTTCAGGGCGAGGTGGAGATATCCAGCTGCATGTTCCGCCGCCAGCTTTGCGCGAACCGGAGCCAGTGCGTTCTCAGAAAACGCCTGCTGGGCATAGAAAAAAAGCTCGCGTCCGAATTCGACGGCATCACCATCAAGACGCTCATGGATGACTTGCGCCATCCTGCCTGAGCAGAATTTCCTGCGCGGAAGCCTCCCTTGCTCGGATGGGAGGCTTTCTTTTTTCCGTCGCGGTTCCGCCGCTCATTGTTTCGCAGGTGGTAAATATGTTATTGAAAATAATAGGCTCATGGCTGCACCGCTGGCGCCCCATGCCGTAACGGGTGGGGCGTCGTGCTTCCGGGGCCTGAATATACAGGAGGCGTATTAATGTTAAAGGTATTGAAATCCGCCCTCACCGAGAAGTCCTGCGAGGGTTCGTCCGAAAGACTGCTGCAATTGTGTTTTGGTTACTTCGGTTTCTATGTGCTGAACGGCCTGGCCGTGAAATATTTCACCGCCAAGGACCCGGTTTCCGGTCTGGCCCAAATGACCGACGTGGCCTATCTGGTTTACAGCGGCATGGGCAGCATGACCGTATGCGTTCTTATAGTGCTTGTACTTAAGTGGTATAAACTCAAATCCACGCATGACGTAACGATTATGGGCATGACCATGCCGGCCGAGTATCTTTATATCATACCCTCCGGCATCTGCACCGCGGTCGTCATACCCACGACCACGATGATGTACACCCTCCCCATATCCGTCATGGTCGCCATGGTCATCATGCGGGCAACCGTCATAGTGGTCAGCCGCCTGGTGGACTCCGTTCAGGTGGCGCAGGGCATTCTCCATAAGAAAGTTTACTGGGAGGAGAACATGGCCGTGCTGTTCGCTATCGTGGCGGCCTGCATGAATATGTTCGGCGCAAAGGGCAAGGACTTCGACTTTATCCATAACAAGCCTGCCATGATTATTCTCACGGCGTATATAATCGCTTATGCCATCAGAATATATATCATGAACTACTACAAGAACACCCGCCCGAAAGGCACTCCGCAGCATAACGAAGGTTTTTTCGCGGTGGAGCAGATAACGGCTTTCCTCACCACGGTCATAGCCGCGGTGCTTGCTTTCAAGATGTTGCCCGACACTCTTAACCCCTCGAGCTTCATCAATTTGTATCACGACTGCATCTATAATCCGCCATCCGCGTGGATGGGAGCGATTGTCGGCGGTTTGCCCTATGGCGCGGCGGCGTTCTTCTCCGTGTTCCTGTTCATGTTCAAGGGCCGCACCGCCACGTTCGCGGGTGTCGTCAATCGTCTGACGTCCCTTATAGCCGGAACCGCAGCCACGCTGCTTGCCGTCTGGCTTCTTGGCGCCAAGCCGCCCAAGCAGTCGGAATGGATCAGTCTCGCCTTCATTCTCGTCGCCATAGTATTCCTGACGCGCGCGGAAAAACGCCGCACCGCGGAACTGCTGGCCGCGAAGGAAATCGAGAAAGCCTGCTAGTCAGTTACTAGTCTTTAAAAACCGGCCCCGCAACGGGCCGGTTTTTTTATTTGTGGCGGCCTATTTGTTATGATTTATACTCGGGGCTGACGATGTGGTCCCGATATTTACATGACTTCTGCAAGTTTCTGGAACACTAAAAAATATGCCTTGCGGGCGCTGTTCATCGCCTCTGTCGGGCTTCTGTCTGTCTGCGCCATCCCTGACCCGTGGCATATTGCAGGGAGGAGGGGCGTCTCGGTTTCAGGCTTTGACAGCTCGTCAATGGCGCCGCTCCGCCTGTCCTCATTGGAAGACAGCCGGGACGGGCGCATTGTCAGGATATCGCTGTTCTTCCGCCCCTTCCCCGGCAATGCGGAGGGTAATCTGTTCCAGACAGCTTCCGGCAATTCCGGCATACGCGTGGAACTGGGCCGGGATAATGTCCTTTCCGCGCTTATCGCCCGCGGGGAGGCTGCCCAGGAAGTAGACATCGCCGGGAACGTGATACCCGGCGTCTGGCATAAGCTGGAAATTATTTCAGACGTCCGCAACAGGACAAGCATATATCTTGACGGGACCGAGCGCAGGGAAATAAGCGTTCCGGACTCCCATCCGAGGCTGGACGCCGTGATGGCCGGGGCGGCTTTTGACGGCCGCAGGCCGTTCCGGGGGGAAATAAGGGATTTTTCGATACGGGTGGATGCCTGCAAAAAGGTTGACCTGAATCCTCTCAGACTGGTATTCCTGTTGCTGTTTCTTGCGGCCGCCGGCAACAGCCTCAGGTTCCTGCCTGAGCCTGCGCGGCGCTGGCTTGCGTCGTCCTGGAAGGCCGTGCGCTCGTCCGCCGCCTCCTCCGGGCCAGTCTCAATAACCGCCGCCGTGCTTGCCTGCTCTGTAGCCGGTATATTCGCCGTCCACAAATACGCTTCCTTCCTGCGCTGGCTTCCCCTGCATTGGCTTGTCTGGGGCGCAGCATCTGTTTCGTTTGTCCTACTGCTTGTGCTTATATGCGATTTTCTGTCCCGGACGGGCAGCGCCATGGCTGACGAGGGCATGCTTCCGTCGGTGAACCTGTCCGCTGACAGGCGTATAAAAGCCATTTCGCTCTTTCTGCTGGGCGGTTTCCTGCTGGCGGTTTTATATCATTTTATTTTTGGCGTTTACCGATCCGCTCCATATCCTTACAACACTTTTCTCTTTCACCCTGAGGACATGTTCAATGATATAAGAAATCCTTTCGGCATGGTGTATGGCTTCAGACCCTATATGCCGAAGGAGTTTATGGAGACGGCCACATATTTCCCGTTCGCCTATCTGCCTGTCTACGCTTTCTCCGTTATGGGCGATTGCCTCCGTCTGCCTTTATACATGGGCATATTCGCGATTCTTTTCGCCTGGCTCGCGCATCGTCATATGCGTTATGAAATGCGCGGTCTGTGGCAGCGGGTCGAATATGTCCGGGATTTCTTTATAATAACCTTTCTCTCTTATCCGTTCATGTTCGCTTTGGACAGAGCTAACTTCGAGATGTATGTATTTCTGTTCGTTGCTTTTTTCCTTTATCATTTCAGGAAAGGGAACGATACCGCCGCCTCTTTGTTTCTGGCGGCCGCGATTGCGTGCAAAGGATATCCGGCCATCTTTCTGGTTCTTTTCCTCAAGGAGCGGAAATACCGGGCTGTTTTAGGGACCTGCGTCATCTCCGTTCTTATGGCGGTCGTTCCCCTATTCCTTTACGGGAACGGGTTTTCCGATAATCTGCGCGGTTTTATGCTGGGGCTGTCTGAATTCAAGCAATACTACGTTGTGGAAACCCGGGGTTACTCCCATAACTCCTGCATCTACAATGTGATACGCCTGTTTTATGCCGGAGTCTTCCACAAAACGCAAATAGCCGCGCTGGCAAGGGATTACAGCGCTGTCGGTGCGGTGCTCGGCCTGCTGGCCGTCGCCTATGTCTGGTTCAGGGAGAAAAGCCTGTGGAAGCAGATGCTTGTGCTGGCTTCTACCGCCATACTCGTGCCCCCGGTATCTGGCAATTACAAGCTGCTTATGCTTTTCCTGCCTCTGTGGCTGTTCATTTCGGACAGGGAGCAGACCCGTTTTACGCCACTGTACTGCCTCTTCTTCGCTCTTCTGCTGATACCAAAGGAATATCCATTCCATTTCACGATAAAGGAATTCGAGGAGTTCCGGTTGTCGGGCTTCCTTAATCCCTTGCTTCTCCTGACCTTTTGCGGACTGATTGCCCTTGAGCGGCAGCAGGCCGATTCCTGCCCTGTTTCCCGCAGATAATATCGCCGCTTCCCCGCCGTGTTGACACTCATTTGAGGTTATTTATATCCTGAAGGCATACGGCGGAAAAGGGGCTTTTCCGGCCCGGGGTGCCGCCGCCACACAGCAGAACGGAGGCTTTACCATGACGGTCAAGGCAACAGCCGCGAATAAAGGTCCCTTGTCGGCGGACGAACTCCGCAAAATCGACGCCTACTGGCGCGCCGCAAACTATCTTTCCGTAGGGCAGATTTACCTTCTCGACAATCCTCTTCTGAAACAGCCTCTGAAAAAGGAACATGTAAAACCCCGGCTTCTGGGCCACTGGGGAACCACTCCCGGCCTTAACTTCATCTATGCCCATCTGAACCGCGTCATCAAGCGCGACTCTCTCAACATGGTGTATATCATCGGTCCGGGCCATGGCGGCCCCGGCATCGTGGCCAATACCTATCTTGAGGGAACCTACAGCGAGGTGTATCCCGATATTTCCCTCGACGAGGAGGGTATGCGCCGCCTTTTCAAGCAGTTCTCCTTCCCGGGCGGAATTCCAAGTCACGTCGCGCCGGAAACTCCGGGTTCCATCCACGAGGGCGGCGAGCTCGGCTATGCCGTCGCGCACGCCTACGGCGCGGTCTTTGACAATCCAGATTTGATAGCCGCCTGTGTGGTGGGCGATGGCGAGGCGGAAACTGGCCCTCTGGCTACAAGCTGGCATTCCAATAAGTTCCTCAACCCCGTCTCGGACGGGGCGGTGCTGCCCATACTGCATCTCAACGGTTACAAAATCGCCAACCCCACCGTTCTGGCCCGCATTTCCAACGAC
>CAYPTM010000198.1:0-5304 GCA_964413345.1 uncultured Elusimicrobiales bacterium | reverse complement strand
AGAAGGTGCTGGATTCCATCGAGAAGAAACCCACCCTTGAACAGGCCCGCCGCGCGGTGGCCGCCTGCCGCCAGAACGGCCTTCTCAGCTTCTGCTCCTTCATACTCGGCACGCCGGAGGAGACCGCCGCAACCGCAAGGGAAACCCTTCGCTTCGCGCTGGATTTGGACCCTGATTTCGCCATCTTCTGCATATTCGCGCCCATGCCGGGTTCCGCTTTCTTTGACAGGCTTACCGCCGAGGGCCGCTTCAGCGTTGAAAACGCGGACTGGGACCGTTACATCAATCTCATGTCCAGCGAACTGCCTCTTGTTTCAGCCGGAGAACTGGGCCGGGAGGAACTGGTGCGCCTTCAGAAGGAATTTTTCCGGCGGTTTTACTTTCGTCCCGCTTATATCTGGAGAAGGCTCGGCATGCTGCGTTCCCGCCAGCATTTGTATCAGCAATGGCGGGGACTTAAATCCCTCCTCCAGCTTCAGTTGAGCCGCATCGGGGGTGGAAAATGACGCGCCGCTTTGCCGTACTTTCCGTTGACCTGGATACTCCCGCACGCGGGACCGGCTCCGTTCCGTCCCCGGAGCAGTTTGAATACGTGGTGTCCGGCGCATATGCCAATACACTGCCCCGCCTGCTTGCTTTGCTTGAGAAGCTGTCCGTCTCTGCCGTGTTTTACGTTGTGGCGCGCGATTTGCGCGACCCTGCCCGCGCCAAAATCATTGCAGACGCAGCCCGGCGCGGGCATGAGATAGGCAATCATTCCCTTTCGCATGACAGGATGCTCGCTTCCGCTCCGGAAGACGTTTTCTCCACCGACCTTATGGAATCAACGGCAGTCATCGCGGCTGTTGCCGGAACGCGCCCTGTTTCCTACCGTATGCCGGGGGCGGTTCTGCGTCCGGGTCCGCTTGCGGCGTTATCCCGCGCCGGATACCGCTGCGACAGTTCTCTTAATGCCGCCCCGCTCTATAACGCGGCCAAAAGGCTGCGGAGCATTTTTGGCAATGAAGATGCGGCCCCCGTGCAGGAATTTGCGGCCCGCCGCGCGCCGGCCGAGCCGTACAGGCCTCTCGCGGGGGATGTCTTCGCCGCCGATTGCGATGGAGACGGCATTATTGAATATCCTCTAACGCCAATGTTTTGTTCCGGTCTTCCGTTCATGAATTATTTTCTATCGCGCATGCCGGAGCGTCCGGCCATGTTCCTTGCGCGGCGCGCCTGCGCGAACCGCTCTTTTGTCACTCTCACCGCGCATGACCATGAATTCGCCGCGCCGGAGGATTTCTGCGGGGCGCTTCCCGGCGGCATGGCCTCGCGTCATGCGCTCATGCCGCTTGATGAACGCCTGCGCCGCTTCTCCGCTCTGATAGAAATGATGAAGGCTGATTTTGATTTTACCACTCCGTCGGCGCATTCCGTTCTTGCCGCCGGCTCGGGAGGACTATGAAACGTTTCCGCGCCGTTTTAAAATGGCTTGCCCTGTCCGGCTTCTGCCTGCTTGTCATGCTGGTTGGGCTGGAACTCGCCCTTCGCGCCATAGGTCGCACCTACTCCTCCTGGCGGCCCCAGCATCATGGCGCCCTGTCCGGCTACAGGATACTGACCGTTGGAGATTCCTACACCTACGGCGGCAACGTGTCGTGGGAGGACAGCTATCCCTACCGTCTCTGGCTTAAGTTCCGCGGGGAAATGCCGGGCAAAAACATCGCGGTCATCAACGAGGGGCATTGCGAGTTCAATTCTCGGCAGGTGCTGGCGGAGCTGGGCGGTTATCTGGACAAGTACAGGCCGGACATTGTCGTGGCCCTTACCGGTTCTAGCGACAAGTGGAATCTGATAAGCTTCAACCGGGAGGACGCCAATCTTGTGTTCCGCACCGGGGACGAGTATGAGTCCTATCTCAACAGTTACGCCTGCGAGGAGCCGCGCATGTCTCCGGCGGATTTCTTCCGGGAAATGCGGGTGTTCAAGATGGGCCGCACCGTTTTCCTCAATCTGCAGGAGAGGTTCATCCTCAACCGCCGCGCCCTGAAAACCGCACGCCTGATAATGGACGGAAAGGCCCCCGGCGCCACGGAGGAGGAGATTGATTCCGCCGTTAAGGCCGTTTATTACGCCAGCAAATACGAGGCCGGCCTCGATCTCGCGCTCAAACTTTTGCGCTCGGTCAAGACGGGTTCGGATTATTACGAGAAGGATTTGTCCTACTATTATCTGCTCGCGTGGTCCTTTTCTTTCCAGAACAAATACGGGGCGGATTATGTGCTGGCGGAGTTGAAGTCCATTCAGAAGGACAGGCCTGAGTTTGCCTCCAACAAAACTTTCATGGCGTACATGGGCTTTTTCATGAACAAGGAAAAACTGGAGCGGGAGCTGGACGCCCGTCTTGAGCGCAATCTGGACGCTATGGCCGCCCTCTGCCGGGAGAAGGGCGTTAAGCTCGTTCTGCTCAACTATCCCCGGTCCTATACGGCGGTCAACGCCCGTCTTGCCGACGCTGCAAGGCGCAATGGCCTTCGCTTCATAGACAATTACCCGGTATTCGAAAAACTTACCGCGAAAAGCGGGCGCGCGAAGTATTTTATCGGGGATGACCATTGTTCCCCCGCGGGTTATGAAATACTGGCGGACAACGTTTACGAGGCTCTGAAGGGGGAGATAAAATGAACGACTGCCCTCTTTGCGGCCGCCGCGACGTCCCGCTTTGTTTCGTCCGCAAGGACATGCGGGTGCTGAAGTGCCCGGCCTGTTCGATGATGTTCCAGTCCGCTGACAGCCCGGCCCTTAAAAACACGGCGCTGATAAACGGCATATATGAGGAATACCTTCGGGACGAGGCCTCCCATAAGCTGCTGAACGAACGGCGGATTGCCCGCATGGCGGAGCTGTCTGGCGGGCTGTCCGGCTTGCATATACTTGAGATAGGTACCGGCCCCGGTGTTCTTGCTAGAGGGCTTGTCCGCGCGGGTGCCGCGTACAGCGGAGTGGAACCTTCGAAACTTTGCTTTTCCCATATGGAAGCCCATTACCCGGAACTTAAAGGGCTTGTGTCCAACAGCTATTTCCGCCCGGACATGTTCCAGCCTGAAAGTTTCGACGTGCTGGTGATGACGGATACCCTTGAGCACATAGCCGGGCCGCTGGAATTCCTGCGGTCAGCTCTGCCCGCCGTGAAGAAGGGCGGCCTGGTCTACCTGGAAGTGCCCAGCGAAACTTTTATCCGGCCAAAGGGTCTGCTTCGTTCCGCTTTCGGTCTGTATAACGGCTATCCGACCAATCCGGAGCATGCCAACATGTTCACCAAGCGCACTCTCTTCCTGCTTCTGAAAAATGCCGGACTTGAGGCGGAATATATGTCCCAGATGTCCGTGTGGGGGGATTATGACCGGGTTAAGATAGCGCTCAACGGGCGCGTGCCGCTCTGGGTGTGGGCGGCCTGCATGTTCTTCAAGTACTCAAAACTGGATATCCTTCTGGAGCAGGGGGTGCTGACGGCCTGCGCCCGTAAATTATGAGCGACGCGAAAGAAACGCCGGAACTTGCCTGGCCTCTTAAAATGGCCGTGGCCGCGCTGTCGGTGCTATTGTTCTTCGGCGTGGCGGAAGCGCTGTGCCGCGTCTTTTACCACCCGGCGGATAATCTTTCGCTGATAACCGGCGTGCTGGACAGGGACTCCGCGCTTATCTGGAAAAACCGTCCCGGTCTGGACGGGGATTTTCAGGGCGTGCCGGTAAAAACGGATTCTTTCGGCTTTAGAATCGCGCGGAGCGCCCCCGCCCCCGGCGCGAGGCGTATAGTGTGCATGGGCGCTTCCCCGGATTTCGGCTGGGGGGTGAGGGCTGAGGACATATATTCCTCGCGGCTTGAAAAACTTCTCGCCGCATCCGGGCGGAACTATGAGGTAATAAATGCCAGCATGATAGGCCACTCATCCGCGCAGGGACTCGCCCTTTTCAGGAATAAAATCGCGGGGATGAAACCGGATGTGGTTACCATCCCCTATGCGGTCAACGACGTGGACCGCCATCGTTTCTTCCGGGATTCTCCGCTCCCGGACAATGAGCTGAAGCCGCAGGGGCGCCTGATGACCTCCCTGCTCAACATATCCGACCGAAGCCGTTTCATCGCCTGGTATCGCAACGTGCTGTCCGCCGGGATGTCGCGGCTGCCGGTGGCGGTCAGTCGCTACCAAAGGCATGTGCGTGTTCCCCCGGCATATTACGAGGCAAACCTGCGCGCCCTTGCCGCCGCCGTGCGCGAAGCCGGTGCCGTTCCGGTATTCATAGCCATGCCGGTGCGCGCGCCTTCTCTTGCGCCTTCCTTGATTAAGGACGCGCCGTTGTCCGGCCAGTTTGCGGAAGACGCTTTTCTAGCTCTTCAAGCGGGTGATATGCCCAAGGCTGAAGCCGCGCTCGCATACTCGGTGTCGGCCAATCCCAAAAATCCGGCGGCCTATTTTTATCTGGCGCAGGCTGCCAGCCGCAAAGGCGACAGGGCAGGCGCGGCGGTTTACGGCAAAAAAATGCTGGAGGCCGAATTGCATGACTGCGCGCGGGAAAGCGCGCAATACAACGGGGTCATGCGTTCTCTGGGGAAGGAACTGGGCGTTCCGGTGGTGGACGCGGCCGCTCTGTTTTCCACCGGAGGGCAGGGGCCGGACGCCCGCTTCTACGTCAATCCGCTCCATGATTTCGTACATCCCAATGCCGCGGGGCACTCGCTTGTGGCGGGAGAGTTATATAATATAATCATCAGGATGGGAGGCGGGAAAAGTGGACGATAAAGAGCGGCCTGAAATAAAAAGCAACTGGGATTTGCTTGTGCTTCTGTTTTTGAAAATAAAACAGGCGCGCAAGTGGTGGCTGCTTCCGTTTCTGCTGCTTCTTGCTTTCCTCGGCCTGTTCGTCAGTCTGACCGGCAACCAGTCGGTTCTTCCCGCCATATACGCTCTCTTCTAGTTGCAGGCAAATTCAGAAGAAATTTTCGGACAGTCTCGCCACCGTGGAGGCGAATTTCTCTATTTCCTCTTCAGTGTTGTAAAACGCCGCCGAAGCCCTCAGCGCGGGCGGAAGTCCGTTGGCGTTGAACCACGGGTGGGCGCAGTGTTTCCCTGCCCGCACCATGATGTTCTCTGAGGAGTCCAGCAGCTCGGCCAGTTGGTCGGAGGGAACTCCGTCAATCAGGAATGTGGCTATGGGCGCGCGCTCTTTCGCATTCGCACTTCCCATAATCCGCACTCCCTTTATCCGGGACAGGCGGTCCAGCAGCAGTTCTCCCAGAAACTGTTCCCTTTCGCGAATCCTTTCC
>CAYPTM010000197.1:0-5347 GCA_964413345.1 uncultured Elusimicrobiales bacterium | reverse complement strand
TCCATGCGCAGGCGCAGCCGGTTTTCCGCCAGCTTGCTTTTGGTGATATCCCTGCTTATTCCCCGGAATCCCCTGAAATTGCCGTGCTTGTCCCGGACCGGGGTGGCGCTGGTCTGTATGTAGACGGTCCCGCCGGAGGGCGGCCGCATGCGGAATTCCGCCATGGCTATGGGTTCGCCGGATTCGGCGTGGCGGTTGTAGAGGTCGAGCAGAGCCGCCCGCTCGTCCTCGTCCATGAAGTCGAAGAAGGATTTGCCCTTAAGGCTCTCGCAGTCCAGGCCGAGTATGGAGCTGGCGCGCTGGCTGGAGAAAAGGAAAGCGTGCCGCTCGTCCGTTTCCCAAACCCAGTCGCTTACCGCGTTTATTATGGCTTTGTAGGATACTGCGCCGTCCGAAACGCCCAGAGCAGGCAGCCCGCTCATCGGAGAGGCCGCCTCTCCGGTCCGGCAGGAAGTGTTTTCGGTGTCGTCTCGTTTCGCACGCTGTTGTCTTGCCATGTCCTGTGGTCCTTGGGCCGCGGGAAGAACGCAAGGGACGGCCTTTTTGCCGCGCACAAACAACTAACCGCATATCCGCACGTCGGCCGTCGGTGCGCGGCGATATGACAGCATAACAGAAACCGGAAACGGAATCAATGATTAGTTGTTCCTTTCCTAATAGATTATAAAGGGTTCGTTTAAGGTGATGGCGGCATAATGCAATGTGACTAAAATGACAAGCCCGTTTGTTTGTGTTTTATTGCTATAATCTGTTGGGCTTCGCTTGGGAAAAGGGGGGCCTCGTAATTCTCCGGGGGAGGTAGAACAACTGATGAAACTCGCAAGTCTGGCCGCCGCAGCGGCGGTCTTTTTGTCTGCGGGGCGGCTGTGTGCGCTGGAAATACACGGATCGAACGAATTCTCGTTCGCCTACGCGAATATCACGGGAGCGGGACGGGCAAGTTCCTCCCTTACCCAGGGTTGGCGCTATCTGGACACGCTGAACCTCAATACCGCCGGCAAGTATGCCGGATGGGACTACAACCTGGCGGTGGGCGGAAAAGCGACCGACGACCGCCGCAACGACCCCGTCAACTTCTCCATGACCACGCTGTCCGGCAAGATCACAAACGGGCAGCATACTCTTGGAGCGGGAGACGTTTTCGAGAACTTCTCCCAGTACACGCTGAACACCTCGCTTAAAGGGTTTTCCTATAAATTCGCCAAACAGGGGTCGCGCCTGCCTGAAGCAACTTTGATTTATGGCGCGGCCTATCCCCGCTGGGATAATTTCTACGGGGATTCACGGACGGCTACGGCCAAGCGCAACGGTTTCGGCGCGCGGCTGAAATTCTCTCCGTTCGAGGAGCTCGCGGTCGGCGGCAACGCCGTGATTTCCCGCGACACCAAGCGGGTCAATCCCACCGACACGCTTACGGATAACAATAACTACTCTCTCGACTACGAGTGGAAGCCCATAGGCGGCCTTACAGTCACGGGCGAAAGCTCCTGGGCGACCAACAACAACTATGCCGGCGGCGGAGCCGCTGGCGTAACGCAGAACGGCGCGGCGCACCGCATAGAAGTCGTAGGAGACGGCGGGCCGTCACGCGTGACACTGGAGGGAGAGCGCGTCGGCACCAATTACGCCACCACCCTGGGCGCGGCCACGGCCGACAGGCTTAAGGGAAAGGCGAAATGGCGCTACAAGGTCAACAAGGACCTTACCCTGAACACCGGCATGCTGTGGTTCCGCAACAACCTGCGCAGCCAGCTCGGCTTCACCACCAACACCTATAAGCCGGAAATCGGCGCGACGCTGAAGCGCGTGTTCGGAAGGCAGTATTCGTCGGCGGATCTCAGCTACAAGTATGACCGCAAGACCGCCGGCCCCACCAACACCGGGGACCACTACATCAACCTCAACTACAAGGACCGCTTCGCCGGCATAGACACCGACACCAACGCCGGCTTCACCACCTACAACACCTTCCCCAACACCCGCTCCTCGAGGGAGTTTCTCCTTAACACCACCCTCTCCGGGCGCAAAACCATGGGTTCCGCGATACTCAAGCCGCAGCTGAGCGGCGGGTTCTGGCGCTCAAGGGACGAACTGGCCCTGACCACGGACAAGCAGTACGAGTACGCCGCGGGCCTCGGCCTGGAGCTGCCGGAAGCGAACGTCACCACCGATATCCGCGCGGGACAGAATCTTCTGCAGAAGCAGGTTGGCGACAACTCATTCAAGTTCTTCGCCAACTGGAACGTTTATTACCGGCCGCAGTCGCTCAAGCAGTTCGGCGACGTGATGCTTTTCGCGAGGGCTATCCTCAACGACTTCGCCTACACCACGTCTACGAAGAACTTCAGGGAGTCGGGCGTCACGCTCGGCCTCAACACTTCATTCTAGGAGGTAAGGGACTATGACAAAACTGTTCAAATCGCTGGCTCTGGCCGCGTGCGTCATGTCGGCGCTGGCCTGTTCCGCCCAGGCAAAGTGGTGGATATTCGGCAAATCCAACCAGGACGTGGGGCTGAAGTACGTCTATCTCAACGGAGTCTCGTTCGAGGAGACCGGCACCAAGCTGACCATGTATTCCGAAATGCTGGATGACGGCACCGCCAAGCTCAACGGCAAGGCTTACGTGGGGCAGGGCAAGGTGGGTTCCGTCCGCATAACCGTGGACAACAAGGAGAACTGGACGGACGCCAAGTTCAGCGACGACGGCGCGTTCGAGTACCTCTTCAAGCCCGTGACCGGCAAGAATTACGTAATATACGTCGAAGTTACCGACACAGCCGGCAAGACGAACGATGTCGAGGCCACCCGCAAGGAAGTCGCGGTATCGCAGGAAGGCGTCCGCGCCGCGGTGCAGAAGTCGCTGGACGCGATGGTTGCCTCCTACCAGAACCAGGACCCGGAAAAGTTCATGCTCAACGTGGACGACGAGTTCGCCGGCGATTCGGTGAACCTCGACCGCGCCGTGCGCAAGGATTTTTCCTTCTTTTCCAAGACAGACATATCCTTCACCATAAACAACGTGCTTTCCGACAGCGCGGGGAAGGCCGTGGTCAACCTTAACTATCGCCGCTTCCTGATAAACAAGAAGGACTCCAAGTCCTATCAGGATTCCGGCAGCACGCAGATGGTCTTCAAGACGGGCGAGAAGGGCTTCCGAGTATTCAGCATGAAGGTCCCCCTCCTGTTCGGCCTGTCCGACCAGTCCAACGTGGCCACCGGCGTGGTGAACCCCGGCGGCAACGCCACCACCATAGTCGTTGACGGCAGCGGCAACGTCAATGTCGTGCCCGTGAAGGACGCTGCCAGCGGCGACGCCGCGGGCATAGAGACCGCCTCCATGACTGACGGCTGCGACGTGGCGTTCGATTTCGCCAGCGCCGAAGCGATAGCCAAGCAGTGCGGCCCTTACTTCTCGCCCGGCGAGAAAGGTGACATCACGTTCCATCTCTGCGTCGGCGGAGAAAACCTGGTCGGCAATCCCGCCGGCGGAGTGCGCACGGTCGACGGGACCATCGAGAGCGTCACCACCGCCCCGTCCTCCGGCTACGCCACGAACTCGTCCGGCTGCAAGGTGGGGCAGCTCCTCGCCGTCAAGACCATGGGCGGGAAGTACGCCCTGTTCCAGATAACCTCCGAAACCGGCACCCATCCCAACACGGTGTTCAGTTTCAAGTACCGCTACCCGGTGAACGCCCAGTAGCGGAGCGGGCCATGTCCGCCAAATAGTTTGGGAACGAGCCTCCGCCCGATATGGGCGGGGGCTCGCGTTTTGAGCGACTTATTTATATCATTTGACTGTCTGATTCCGGTATCGCGGGAGGCCGTTTATGAAGAGGTTAATCATTCCATTGTTTCTTGCCGCGTCCGCCGCGCACGCAGCGCCTGACTGGGTGGACGACCAAAAACGCGCCGCGTCCTGCGAAGTGGCCGGCCTTTACTGCGGCTTCGGCATGGCGGTGTTCGGGGAGTCGGAAGACAAGGCCGACTGCCTGCGCCTCGCGGAGAACGGCGCTTCGGCCGAACTCGCGCGCGGGATATCCGTCAGAATCAGGGCCGAGAACGAAAGCTCCTTCAGGCAGGACGCGGAAGGCGATTCCGCGACCGCGATGTCCGCCGTGCTGTCCGTGTCGGACATAGAAGTAACTGACGCCAAAAAGAAAACATATACGGATTCTGCGCAGGCCACCTGCTACGCTTTCGCTTCCACTTCTAAAAAGAAACTGCGCGAACTGTATTCCGGGAAGACGGTCGCCTATCTCAAAGACATCAAGGCGGCGATGGCGGACGCCCTGGCCAGGGAGGCCGCGGGCGACAGGGATGGCGCGCTGGCGGCATATCTTTCGGTGTATCCTCTGACGGACAAGCTGGAGCAGGCCCGCATGGTGGTCCGTATGACCGGGGGGCAGCTTTCGGAAAAAACCGATTTTGATCCCGCAGGCGTCAGGCTGGAGGTTACGCGCCTTATAAACAAGCCCGTTGCCACCGTAGACGACCTGGCCTGGCAGCTCGCTTTCATACTTAAAGGACAGACTGGGAAATCGCCCAGCGTGGACCTTTCCCCCCTTTCCTATCAGGACAAGACCGTTTCCACGCCGTTTTCCCGCTATTTCCACGGCATACTGAAGGCCGCGCTTGTGCAGACCGCCGGTTGGAAGGTGGAGGACGAGTACAAGGGCGGCATACATCCGGCGGGCAGAGAGCAGCCGGACCATTTGAAGGGAAACTATTGGCCCGCCGGGGACAAGTGCCGCTTTTCGGTGTTCTTGCTTGGGAGTGACGGCAGAATCTCGGCCAGCGCCCAGGTCCTTGTAAGTTCCGCCGTCCTGGCCGCGTCCGGACAGGCATTGGAGCCTGACACCGCTTCCGTTTCGGCTCTGGCCGCCGACACGGAAGCTTTGGACGAATCCTCCTCTTCCGGTCTTGAACTTTATTCCTGGACAGACAAGGGCGTAATGAACCCCGTGCTGTACGCCGGTGAGGCCGCGAATGTCTACGCAAGGGTAAACGTTCCCGCTTATGTCACGGCGTTTTTCATGCCTTACAGGGGCAGCGGAGTGGTGCTGGAGGAAAACCTTCGTGTTGAACGGGAGCGGGCCAACAAAAAACTTGAGATGGCGACACCCCTCATAAACAATATGCGGGGCGAGGCCGGGATACTGTATATGTTCGCCTCCACCTCGCGCCTGCCGGACGCCGGCGCGTCATTGGATGGCTCGCTGGGCCTTGAAGCCAGAAACGCGTTTCTTAAAGCTACGGCCGCGCTTCGCGCGTCCGGGGCGAAGGTCGCGGAGCGCAGGACCGTTGTCACCTTTTCCCTTTCGAATGTGCTGAGGTCGAAGCTCTCAGG
>CAYPTM010000196.1:0-5376 GCA_964413345.1 uncultured Elusimicrobiales bacterium | reverse complement strand
CGCCCAGCATGGCGACGCCGATGACTCCGACCGGCGTCGGCGTCAATGTGACGCCGCTTCCCAAATTCCAGCCGGAAAAGGCGCTTACAATAGTCATCCCCTACCGTCCGCAGGACATGGTCGGCTTTGACCGGTCGCGCCTTGTCATCGCCTACTATAACACGGACGGCGACGCCTGGGTTCCGCTGCCCTCCGTTTCGGACGTTGCCAATAACCTGGTCTCGGCGCAGGTGACGCACCTCTCCACTTTCCAGATAATGCAGTCCAACCCCTCGCAGGCGCTGGGCGACATAAAGATTTTCCCGAATCCTTTCAGGCCTTCGCGGCACAATTTCATGCAGTTCGCCAACATGCCTTCCGGCGCGCGGGTGCGCCTGTTCACCATGCTGGGCGAACTGGTGGCCGAATTCAGCGCCGACTATTCCGGCAACGCGCTCTGGGATGGCAAGAACAAATACGGCAGCAAGGTCGCCAGCGGTGTTTTCATTGTTCTTATCGAGGGTGACGGCGCGGGCAAGCATATCACCAAACTGGCGGTGGAAAGATGATGCGCGCCTGGCGGAGTTTAGCGTTCTTCATGGCGGTCGCGCTTCTGGCGGTGGCGCCGGTTTCCTCCATCGCGGGGGATTTCACCCGCGACGCGGTGGGCACCACCGCGGGCCAGTTCCTCAAGCTTGCGGTTAACGCCCGCGCTACGGCCATGGGCGAGGCTTATTCCGCCATGACGGACGAAGCCAGCGCCATGTACTGGAATCCGGCCGGCCTGATAAAGGTAAGGCGCCACTCCGCCGTGCTGATGCACTCCGCCTATCTTGCGGATACGTCTTTCGATTACGCCGCCTACGCCCGTCATCTGCGCAACATCGGCACGTTCGGCGTCAGCGTGCAGTATATGAACAGCGGCGAGATGAACGAAACCAACGTCAGCGGCCAGAAGACCGGCACCTTCCGGCCTTACGATATAGCCGTCTCCATGGGCTTCGCGGCCTACGTCATAGGCCTCAACAAGTTCCCGGAGGAACGCTGGACCATGGGCGCGTCGGTCAAGATGATACGCTCTCACATAGTGAAGGACGATTCGACTTTCGCGGCCGACATCGGCCTGCTGACGCCTTACATTTTTGACGAGTCCATGCAGATAGCCCTGGTGGCCCAGAATCTCATGGGCAGCCTGAACTACGACGTGGACGATTCTCCCCTGCCGATGACGCTGCGCTTCGGCTCGCGCGCGTTGGTTTCCAAGAATATGGACGTGACATTCGACGCCGTGGCCCCGCGCGACAACTATCCCTACCTCGCCACCGGCATGGAATACCGCCTTAACGTAGCCCGCTACCTGACGCTGGCCCTGCGCGGCGGCGCGAACACGCGCGCCATATTCGATTATGAGGGACTGCGCAACGTATCGATGGGCTTTGGCATAAGCGGAGGGGGACTTGGTGTTGATTACAGCTACAATCCCTTCGGCGTGCTGGGCGGCGCGCACCGCCTGTCCGCCACTATCAGTTTCTAGATTCTCCCCGCATTGAACGGAGGGGCCGGAGATGAAAGTAGTAATAGGCATAACTTCCCTGTCCGAGGCCGAATACTTCCTGAAGCACGGCGCTTCAGAGGTGTATTTCGGCTATGGGGCCATCTCCAACCACCGCGCCAGCGAGAGTGTGCTGGACGAGCGGGAGGCGCTGGAGATTGTCCGCCTGGCGCATTCCCTCGGCAGCCGCGCCTTCATCACCGTAAACGAGATATACGGCACGCATACGCTTCTTGAGGCCGCCCCTTTCCTCTGCCGGCTTGTCAAACACGGCGTCGGCGGCTTTATCGTGCGCGACGCCGCCATGCTTTACGTTCTGGACCGGCTGGGCGTCAAAACAAAGTTCGTGGTCAGCCACATGGGCTTCACCTTCAACAGCGCCACCGTGGAGTATTACCGCAGGCTTGGCGTTTCGCGCGTGGTCTGGCCCCAGCATCTGCGCCCCTTCGAATCCGCCGCCATACTGAAGAAAACCGGCCCTCTCGAAACCGAGATATTTTTCAGCCCGCGCTTCTACTGCATAAACACAGAAGGCGCGTGCATGCTGCTTTACTCTGATCGCTACACGCAGGCGGCCAAGCGGGCGCACGTCATGCCCAAGATGTTCTGCCACAACGATTTCCGGGCCGACGGCAAGCCTTTCGTCATGCCGGAGCCTTCAAGCGAAACCAAGCTGGGGGACCTCTACGATTTCGACAGGCAGGGCATGGAATACCTTAAGGTGGGCCGCCTGCTTTACATGGGCGGCATGGCGCAGCACACCGACGTTTTCACCGAGGCCATGACCATAGTCCGCCTTCTGGACAAAAAGCTGACCAAGGCCCAATTCGTCAGGGAAGCGCTCGCGGCGACAAGCGAACTGGAGGAACCGTGGAAAAAGCATTATCACTGACCCCGGGACAGGCGGCCAAGGCTTCCTCCGCGTCGCTGAAGCGGTTCGACGCCGTGTACATAGGCAGCGAAACCTGCCAGAACCTTCTTGCCTCCCGCGCGGACGTGGATTCCCTCGCCTCCAGGTTCAAGGGAAAATTGGTGCTCTCCACCGCGCTGCTGGACGAGCCAGCGCTTGAAAACGCCCTTTCCCTCGCGGGTCACGCGGCCAAAAAGTTCGGCTACGACCGTATTGAAGTCGCGGTGAACGATTACGGTTTTTTGAGCGAGCTCAGGCGCGAGCACAAAGGCCGCATGAAGGTGTCGGCCGGACGGCTGATGATGCTTAACATACTGGGCGTATGGCGGCAGATTGACGCCCCCTATCTCACCTATCTGGCGGAGAATTTCGGCGTGTCGGCCCTTGAGGCCGATAATCCGTATTATCTTTACAAGCGCGGACCGCAGGCGCCTTTCGCCGTCCATTTCCATTATCCGCTCCGTCTGCTGGCCACAACGCGTTACTGCGCGTACAGCGACAAGTTCCCGGCCTGTGGACGTCTTTGCCGCGACCGCCAGCTAAAGCTTAAAAACCCGCAGCTCAGGGACGGGTTCATCGTTTCCTTCAACAACGGCTATTATATGAGGGGAAAAGCGTTTTCCCATCCGTTGATTACCCGGACCGTCCATACTCCCGCCGCTCGGAAGGGTGCATGAGGACGACTGTCGGCATAAGCACGCTGGCGGAGGCCAGGCATTTCCTGGAGCAGGGGGCGGATGAGCTTTACTGCGGCTTCGCCGCCATGCCAAGCCACCGTGCTTCCGCCGGAAATTTCAAGACTGTAGTGGAAGTGGGCGCCATAGCCTCCCTGGCCCACCGCCGGGGCGCGAAACTCTTCGTCGCGGTAAACGAAATCAACAGCAACCTTAACGCTTCGATAGTTAAAAGCCTGCGGAGCCTTGAAGCCGCCGGGGTGGACGCGGTCATACTGCGGGACCCGGCCCTCTTCGGCATTCTGGATGCGGAAGGCGTGAAGATGACCCGCATACTCAGCTCTCTCGCGTTCGCCTTCAATTCCAGAACCCTTGAGTATTTCCACGGGCTTGGCATAAGGCGGGTGACGCTTCCTCAGCAGATAACCGCCGCCGAGGCGAAGGCCATCATCAAAAATCCATACGGAATAGAGACCGAGATTTTTTTCATCCCGCGCGACTTTTGCTCTAACATCGACGGCCTGTGCTTTTTCACCAAGCATGAGTACGGCTGCGTGCCGCATTTCCTGTGCCGCAACACTTTCTCCACCCCCAAGGGGGATTACCGCATGCCCCAGCCGGACGTGAAGACGCTTCTTGGGATGATGTACGATTACCACAGGGCGGGCGCGCATTATCTTAAAATAAGCCGCACGGAAAATTTCCCCGAGCGCATGATAATGTTCAAGGAGGCCCGCCTGCTGCTGGACATGCTGGAGAAAAAGCCTTCCCGCTCCGCTTTCACCGCCAAAGGCGGGGAAATAGCGCGCCGCCTGACCGGCCTTTACGAAAACTATTCCACTCCCGGCGAGAACAAGGGCTGACATGGAACGCGCGATTTCCCTTACGCCTGCCGAATCACGCCGCCTGAAACCCTCAGGCGCGAAGCTTTATTCCATCGCCTATGTGGGCAGCGAATTCTGCCAGAACCTGCTGCCCACCGTAGAAGAATTCTCCGGCGTTAAAAAGCGGCTGGGCCTGCGCCCGGTGCTTGTCACCCCTCTGATGACCGATATCGGCGTAAAACGGCTGGAGAAGCTGGTCCCGGCGCTGCTGAAGGCCTGCGGCCCGTTCGAGACGGTCGTGAATGACATGGGCGTGCTGCATTACCTGAGCGGAAAATTTCCGGGCAAGGTCAAACCGGTTCTTGGCCGCCTGCTCACCACAGATTTCATACGCATGGATACGGCGTTCTTCAATTCCTTTCTGAAGGAGCACGGCATAACGCTTGTGGAGACTGACGAGCGAGCAATGATGGACTCGGCCTCCCGCTCCATAAAAGCCGGCTTCGCCTTTCATCATCCATATGTGCTGGCTTCGGTGACGCGGCTTTGTCCCTACCGGCGGCGGCTTATCCCGGATTCCTGTCCCCGTCCCTGCGAGGGCAATTCCATGCGCCTTTCCCACCCCAAGCTGCGCGAGGAATATCTTCTGCTCAAGTCCTGCGCATATTTCCTCAAACAGGAAGCGCGCCCCCATCCCCGGGCGGCGCGCCTCGTGTTCACTCCTGAAACTGTTTAGTGCAGCGTCTCTTAAATACCTTAAGCGTTCGGTTTCGCGTTGTTCGCGGCGTAGGCCGGCTTCATCAGTTTTTCCGCGAAATTCTTGGCGAGCAGTTCCTGCTCGTACATGGGAACGATGAAATCGGCCACGGCCCTCAGTTTGGCGGATGATTGTTTGCCGCGCGTCTCCGGCGCCACGCCGCCGCGCAGGAATTCCACCACGCAGACCGCCTTGCCCGCGCGCTTGACGTAATTTATGGAAGGGATGGTGTCAGCGTCGCCGGTGAGGACTATCGCCACGTCGTAGGAGGGCATCATTGCCACCATGTCCACTGCGAGCGAGGTGTCTATGCCCTTTTCCGTTATGCTGCGGTAAAGAAGGTCCACCTTCCAGTGCCCGCATTCTATGATTTCGATGAAATCGGTGCTGTCCATCAGCGAATGGTGGAAGCGGCGCATCCCTTCCAGCACGTCGCGGCGCTTGCGGTACCATTCCTGCGACTCGCGGAAGCAGATGTTCCAGGCCTCTTCGCTGAGGTCCTTGGCCGGCTCGCCCTGGTGCTTGAAAGCGGCCACGGCCATGTAGTTGCGCTTGAGTTCCCTGTCGCTTTCGAAGAAATCGCGCAGGAGCATGTGTATTTTCGGGTCGGAGAGGTCCCACTCGTCTATGGAGCCGGGTTCGTACCAGTTGACGCGCAGCATCTGCGCGGGGGGCTGTAT
>CAYPTM010000195.1:0-5390 GCA_964413345.1 uncultured Elusimicrobiales bacterium | reverse complement strand
CAAACGCTAGTATTTAGCAGAGGCAATTCCATTTTCCCAGTCGGAGCTCCCATGCACCTTTTGACAAAACCGCTCGCCTGCATGACACTGACCTTATTCATGGCCTTCTGCGCCGCGACGGCACAGGACACCAGCATATCACCCGTAACACCGGACGACCCGAGCGTGACCGCCGACTTTGCACACAGGGACCTGCTTCCTCAGTCGAACATCCCGGAAAGGAAATGGGATAGCCTGAGAGGGTGGGGCCCGACGGCTGCGCAGTATCCGCCCATAGAAGCCCCCGCGGGCAAAGACCCGGTTGCATGGAAGCGGGCCAGAATCATAGCCGTCGCCAAACGCTACATCGGCCTCGGCTATCGGCACCACCACATCCCGGGCTGGAATCCCAACCCGGCGATAAACTCCAAGACTGGCCCCGGGCTGGACTGCTCCAACTTCACCTCCTGGGTCTACAACTACGGTCTTGGCATCAAATTCAACAGCGACATACTGAAACAATCGGACAGCGAACTTTCCCCCGGCAGGAAGCTTTCAGCCGATGAAACAATGGAACCGGGGGACCTGCTGTTCATCCTGCAAACAAACCGGGAGAAAGTATCGCACGTCGTCATTTTCATAGATGAGGGGCACATTATAGACAGCACAGGCAAAAGCATAGCCATACGCCCCTTCAAAGGCTGGTACAGGACGCACCTGTCCCACGTCAGAAGAATAATTGAATGAATCCGACCGGACATTCACGGCAGACTGCGGAGCGTCACAGATGACAGACAGTCAGCCACCAGGCACAAAGACCGCCCTGAACGCCGTCCCGCTGTCACGCGTATTCGCGCTGACCACGGCGGCAACAGCGCTTTCGGCCGCGTTGACCGCGCTGCTTGCCCGCCTCTTCTATAATCCCCGTATTGTTCCCCCGGATTATGGCGCATTCGTTATGGCCGCAAAGGATTTCCACCCGGAACCGGTTGAACGGATGCAATATATGGCGGTGCTCGCCGTTCTGCCCTTTGCTGCATGGGGCTGGAACAAGTTTTTAAAAAGGCGCTGCGGCCCCGGCGAAGCGGCCCCCGTCTGGCTGGCCTATGCGGCATTGACGTTAGCCGCCTTGGCAGCCGCAGTACCGATGATTACGCGCGCCCAAGTCGTACTCCGCACGGCGATGGCCTTCCCCTTTGCGCTTGCGGCCGCCCTTATATGCGCGGCTGCCCGCTACCGTTACGGCCCGAAAATTATGGACAGGAAATATGCGGCGTGGTGCGCGGCGGCTCTGCTGATTACCGCAATGACCGCCTTGGCGGGAACCCAGGTTTTCGGCTTTCAGAGCATAGATACGGCTTGGGACTATGCCATGCATTTCGGTTCGGTTTTTCACTCAGTCGAAGAGGTATGGGCAGGCAAGACCCTGCTTGTGGACTTTAATAACCAGTACGGACTATACCCCGTATTTCTTTTGCCGCTTTTCAAACTGACCGGCCTTTCCGTTCTTAAGTTCACCATCGTAATGGCCGTATTGGAAGTGGCGGCATGGCTGTTCCTGTTCATGGCCCTGAGGATTATCCTCTCCTCGACCGCGCTGGCTGCCCTTACCTGCGGGACAGCAATTTTCATCTGCCAGATGCACGCCGCTCTGCTTTACCACCTCACATACTTTCAGGGCGTGCCGATACGGCTGCTGGCCCCGGCCGCGGCTCTCTGGCTGGCCTGCAAGTGGTTTTATAACGATTCCGGCGCGGCCAAACTGTCCTGCGGAGCGGTGTCCTCTTTGGCCGTATTATGGAACTTCGACACCGGCATAGTGCTGTTCATCGCGTGGACGCTGGCACTGGCCTACCAGAACTTTCTGAGGCACGGCTTCTCCGAAGGATGGAAACCGGCAGGGAAAGATGCGGCACTTAATGCAGTATTCCTGTTTTTGGCCGTGGGACTGTACGCGCTCTACGCTAAGGCACGAGCGGGCGGCTGGCCGGATTTCGAGGGCTTCCTGTCTTTCGTCAGCTATTTCTTCGGGCAGGGATACTTCATGATTAAAATGCCGCTTCTGCACGGGTGGCTCGGCGTGGCGCTGATTTACATCGCGGGGTTGTCGTACTGCGCCGCCGCTCTGGACAGACGGGAGTATTCCCCCCGCAACTGCGCTGTATTCTTCCTGACCATTCTGGGCTGCGGCCTGTTTTCCTATTATCAGGGAAGAAGCGTGACATCCAACCTTCAGTTCGTCTCCTGGCCAGCGATAGCGCTGGCCGCGCTCGCTCTTGAACATGCCGGAAGCTCGGCCTTCAGACCGGCCAGAATCCTTGCATCCGTCGGCATAGGTGCACTGCTGTTCTGCTCTGCGGGAGCGGCGGGAGCACTGCCCGCCGGAATCGCCAACCTGCGCCGGGAAGCCCTGCCCGTGCTGAGAGAAGCCGAGTCTTCCTCCACAAGAAAGGCCGATTTTATAAAACAAAACGTCGCCCCCGGCGAAGAGGTCATAATACTCTCATACAACGCTGCGGCATATCACCTGCAGTCCGGCACCAAAAACCCGTTAAAACTTCCGGGCATGGCGGAACTCTACCTCAAACGGGAAGTGGCCGCGATGGCGGCAGTCATCGGGGAACAAAAGCACAAGGTGTTCCGCGAAGACGGAGCGTTCATCTTCCACGACGGGCAAAAAAACGCCGCCACGGAATCCCTTGAAGGGAATTACGCGGCGGTAAAACAATCACCGGACGGGATGACTCTTTATCTACCGAAGTCCAGCAAATAAACCGATGTCAGACACCCCCCTGCGGGCCTTGAGCTTGGCGGAAGACAGGATGATACCCAGGCAGATGGACAGGCCGGCCGCAGTTATTATGCGGTAAACGGGCGGCAGGCAGAAAGTGACCGTGTGGGCGGGTATCCAGAACCACAGCACGGAAAAACCCACCACTCCGAACATGTTTTTCCAGTCAATCCCGTTCCAAACCTCAAGGAAGGGCCAGTGGCCCAGCAGGGCTTTCCTCTCGATAAGAGTATCGGTTATGCGGTGCAGCACCATGAACTCGAAACCGAAGGTAATGTTCATGAACAGCGACTTGTAAAAAGCCGCCGCGACGCCGTTATATCCAAGCGGAAGCATGTCCGCCCTCACCAGCGCGTCCACGCCGGCGCTGAAAACCGTGAAGGCCACCGTTATCATCACCCCGAAGCAGCCCCATACGGGAATCTTTATCGGCATATTGATGGAGCCGAACTTCCATCCGGAAGAGACAATCCTCACGGCAAGCAGCTCGCCCATCGACGCAAGCAGCGCGAATTTGAAAAAACCCATGATGACAGGATGGGAGGCGGTCGCGCGCACGAACCACGCGTGGGAAACGTCCGCCACAAGAACCGCGCCGACCGCGCCCAACGCTGCCAGCCACAGCAAGTCAAACAGTCTTGTACGCATACGAGGGTTACCTCTTTTCTGCCAGCACGCGCCAGCCGGTGGAGCGGAAAGGAGAATAGTCCTCCCCGCCTTCCGGCTTTTCGGCGTGAACCGTCACCTGCTCGGCCAGAGCGAGAAAACGCCATTTATCCGCAGGGAACAATTCGCGCATTTCCTTTTCATTGAAAAAATGATGCGGCACCCCCGCCTCGCGCCCTTCCGTGGGAGC
The DNA here is from genome assembly GCA_964413345.1 of uncultured Elusimicrobiales bacterium. Classification (GTDB taxonomy): domain Bacteria; phylum Elusimicrobiota; class Elusimicrobia; order Elusimicrobiales; family Elusimicrobiaceae; genus CAYPTM01. The sequence goes on along the minus strand of CAYPTM010000195.1, from coordinate 1,764 downwards.
GTAGGTGCGCTCCTCAAGCTTAGTGCCCTGCCCGAACCCGGAAGCCTTGTCAGAGAGCAGGGCCCCCATGAAAAGTCCCCCCGGCAGGAGATTGGAATGTATTATGCCCACCGCCCGGTGTATGTTTAGCAGTTCGTTATGCTGAATGACGTTCCAGCTGAGCGCGCCGTGGAATTTGGAGTCGGGAAAGGGATTCTCTGTCATATCGGAAAGCTTCGTGTGTACCGAGAGGCCGAGCCGCGCCGCCCATGACGAGGTAAGCTCCAGCGCGCGGGGAGACTTGTCCGACGCGGACACCTGCAGGCCAAGGCGCGCGGCGGCCACGGAATGCCGGCCTCCTCCGCAACCAAGGTCCCAGAAAGAAAGCCGCGCTCCGGGGAATTTTTTCTCCAGCAGGGCAAAAAAACGGTAGACCTCCGCTTCGGGAGCCTTGTCTATGTTCTTCTCGTCCGCGAACAGTTCGTTCCACTCCGGCATGGGACACCTCCACACACAGTATCTTTAAAAGGGCAAGAATGATGATAGCTAAATTGACGCCCGCAAAAACAGCGCAAAAAAACGCCCCCGCGCAGGTCGCGGGGGCGTTTTGCAAGCAAGACGTCTATTTCTTCTGTGCCTTGACCGGGGCCGCGGGAGCAGGAGCGGCCTTGGACGGGGCAGCGGCAGCCGGAGCCTGGGCTTCGGCGGGCTTCTGCGGGGCAGCCGCGGGGATGGCCGCGGGCGAAACCGGCTTATCCAGCACCGAAGACATGGACGAGCGGCCGGAATGGACCGTCAGCACCACGGACGTTATGGCCACGAGTATGGCCATGGACGCGGTGAACTTCTTTATGAACGAAGTCCCCGAAGAGGCGGCGAACAGCGCATCGCCGCCGCCGGCGCCCGTGAGGCCGCCCATGGCGGAGCTTTTGCCGCTTTGCAGCAGCACGCTTATGATGAGCAGGAGACACCCCGCTATATGAAAGAACAGTACTATCTTATCCACGTACTTCCTCCTTGTTCCTCGAAATGGCCGCGAGGCCCGGCAGGATTTTGCCTTCCAGGAACTCCATGCTGGCCCCGCCGCCGGTGGAGCAGTGGGAAAGCTCTGAAGTTTTAATCTTGGCCTTCTTGATGACGGACAGGCTGTCGCCGCCGCCGATGATGGTGGTGGCGCCGTTCTTGGTGGCCTCCACCATGGCCTGGGCAACGGACAGACTGCCCTTGGCGAAAAGATCGTTTTCAAACACTCCGACCGGGCCGTTCCAGAATATGGTCTTGGCGCCCTTTATCCTCTCGGAGAACATGCCGATGGTGCGGGGGCCGATGTCTAGGCCCATCCAGCCTTCCGGAATGGCCATGCCCTGCGTGGTCTGGGTAGGCACGCCTTCCTTGAGCTCCTGCGCTATCACATGGTCGGAGGGGAGGAGAATCTCAACCTTTTTCTGGTAAGCCTTGGAAATGATGTCCTTGGCCTCGTTTATCCTGTCGGCCTCGACGAGGGATTTGCCGATGGAAACATTCTGCGCGGCCAGGAAGGTGTAGGCCATGCCGCCGCCTATCACTATGCCGTCCACCAGGTTGAGCAGGTTCTGCAGCACCAGTATCTTGTCGGACACCTTGGCCCCGCCGATGACGGCGAGGAAGGGGCGCTTGGGCGTGCGGATGGCGCGGTCGAGGAACTCAAGCTCGGTCTGCACCAGGAAACCTATGACGCCCGGCAGGAACTTGGCGATGGCGGAGGTGGAGGCGTGAGCGCGGTGCACGGTGCCAAAAGCCTCCTGC
>CAYPTM010000194.1:0-5391 GCA_964413345.1 uncultured Elusimicrobiales bacterium | reverse complement strand
ACCTGAAAACCTCGGCGCAAAGTCTCTCAATCACGATGTCGCTGGTAAGGCCCTCGGCCTCGGCCTGGAAATTCAGTATCACCCTGTGGCGCAGGACCGGTTTCGCGACAGCGAGCACGTCCTCCTGTGAAGCGGCGGTCCGCCCCATGAGAAGCGCCCGGGCTTTTGCGGCAAGCACCAGGGACTGCGATGCCCTTGGACCCGCGCCCCAGCTTACGAAGCGGCCCACGGAGCCGTCAGTCCCTTTTTGCGGGCGAGTCATGCGGGCCAGGGAAACCGCCCTATCGATAACGGAGTCTGAAACCGGCACGCGGCGCGTTATATCCTGCAGGCGGAGGACGTCGGCGGCGGAAAGGGCTTTGGACAGCTCGGCCACGGATGAGCCGGTGGTCATGCGGACGATGTTCTTCTCTTCCTCCAGGCCGGGATAGTCGAGATTTATCTGCATGAAAAATCTGTCCAGCTGCGCCTCGGGCAGGGGGTAGGTTCCTTCCTGTTCTATGGGATTCTGCGTGGCAAGAACGAAAAACGGCTGCGGCAGGGGGCGCGTCTGACCTCCGCAGGTGACATGGTTTTCCTGCATGGCCTCAAGAAGGGCGGACTGGGTCTTGGGGGGAGTCCGGTTGATTTCGTCCGCCAGTATCATGTTAGCGAACACCGGTCCCTCCACGAAACGCAGGGCGCGGCCGCCATGGCCGTCGTCCTGTATTATGTCGAAACCTGTTATGTCGGAAGGCATCAGGTCCGGCGTAAACTGTATGCGGCGGAAGCCGAGGTCGAGAATTTTCGCTATAGAGGAAACGGTCAGGGTCTTGGCGAGCCCCGGCACTCCGACGAGCAGCGCGTGCCCCCGGGAGAGCAGGGCAATCAATATCTCGTCAATCACCTGCTCCTGCCCTACTATGACTTTGCCCAGCTCGCCACGGATTTGTTCCCGGGCTTCCCGCACCTTGCCAGCGGCCTGCACATCCGGTTCTGCAATCATGCGCGTTCCTCACCATTTACTTAAGGATAAAGTAGTAATGCTATTATAGAATTTCGACGCCTCTTGCGCCCCTGTTTTCCTTAACGCCAGGGAAACGGCAGGGAATTGTTCCGCGCGCAAATACTCCCAAAAACAAATCCCGGGCCCATATTTCGCGGCAAAACGTTCCAGATCATGGGCCAGTCAGACCAAGCCCGGATGGTGTGGCGACCCAAAGGAGAGCCGCCGAAGACTTCTTTGACCATACACGCAGCCTGCCGATGAGCTATGCCTTCCCCCAGGGAAGTCCAGCCCAAGAGCAATAAGAGGAGAAAATAGGGATAAATGATTCCCGGGATATATAGCCCGAAAATAAATTGCGGCTATCTTACTCCAATTATATCGCCGTCATGGTCGGAAAATATTCTCTTTTGACATAAAACCTGCGCCAAAGACCGCACTTACCGTTTGGTAAGCATGGTTCTCCGACGAGAAAAATAGCCCTTGACAAATAGGTGAATTACTGTTATAGTTTATTTAACAGGGCTGCCTCCCTCACCTACCCCCCAAAAAAGGCAGCCCTGCCTTTTTTTGTCCAAAAACAAGCCATAAAAAATCCTGAGCCTTTTTCTCCGACGGGAAACCCGGCGCGCGACGCGGGCTTTCCCGGATTTATCAACGCCGCCGGCACTCCACGGTAAAAATTCCTCCTCAACAAAGTTTGCAATACTACCCATACACCCAATTAGGTGATGCCATATTAACAGAAATATTCCCAACAGGTTAATCTAGAGACATGAACCCCCAGAATACCCGCCCCGATGGGGAAAAAGCCGGACGCATTACGCTCAAGCTTCTCCGTCCGCCCTAGAAAAGTTATAATTTCAGAGTGAAAAACCGCTATGTGCGCCTTCTTCTGGCCCTGTTCCTGCTTGGGACTGCGGCAGCAGTTGGGATACACGCATACTTTACGCCGGAAAGGCTCAGAAAAATAGCCACTGATGCCGCGAGGGCGGCCTTGTCCTCCGAGGTAACCATCGGGAGAGTGGCACTGAGCCCCGGAGGCGCGAACATATACGACATTTCCGTCGCCCGGAAAGGCGGATTCAAAGCCGGAACCCAGGCAAAAGTCGCGAGACTTTCAGCCAGAATGTCATTGGCCCAACTGCTGCGGGGCCGGTTGGCAATACGTTCGCTCGCCGTGGACGGGCTTGAACTGGATCTGGAACACGGCGCCCCGCCCAGGAAGCCGGACACAAAAGCCGCCCAGAAGGCTATTGAATCATCGGGCAAAGGCATCAAGCTGGAAATAAAAGTGGATGAAATAGAGGTACGTTCCGGCTCCATCCGCTACACGGACACGGTTTCATCCGCGACCCTGAAAGTATCGGGATTCACGCTCTTCGCCGACCATATAAGCGACCCTAAACCCACTCTCCTGAAATTCGGGGGGAATTTCGAGATGAATACCGCCTCCGCGTCGCTGCGGGGCCCGCTTTCAGGCAAGGTGGAGATAGACGACAGCTCCAAACCCGCGAAAATAACGCCTCTCGAATGCAGCTCTCCCCGAATAGAGGGATCCTTCTCCTCCGGGGAAGGGACTCTGTCAGTGTCCCTGGAAAACCTGTCGGCAAACCGGCAGGAGGACGGCAGGCTGCAGATATCGGCAAAAACATCCGCCGAAGCTGAAAAGAACGCATGGAAAGCACAGCTGAGCGCTGATGCGTCCCTGTTCCTTATAGTAGCCTCCACCCCGGGTTTCTCGCTCGTAAAAGCGGAAAACTCGATTCTAACGGGCTTAACCGCCGAAGTATCGGGCAAGGACGGTCGCGTATCCGCCAGAATAACCGACGCCACCCTCCGAATACAGGAACTCTATCCGTCCGGCAAGTTCGCGGCGGAAGGCTCCGGCGACACGAACTTTTCCCTGCCTTCGCTGTCCACAGGAGCGGCATTCTCGTTCGGTGCCGAAGGCGACTGGACTGAAAACGGCTACAGGCTTAACCTGAGCTCGCTCGACCTGAATTCAGGACGCCTTGCGCTTGCCCTCTCAGCCGCCGTAGACGTCGGCCAGCCCATAAGAGCGGATATCCGCCTGCGCACCGAAACATTCCGCTCGCACGACCTGCGCTTTGTCTGGCAGAAGGCTCCATACAACCTGCCCATGCCGCAGACCTCGCTTGCCGGAACGCTGGAATACGATGGGAATTCAGTGAATTTTTCCAGCGCGACTTTCCTGGCGGGCCCGCTAGCCGCCAGCGGAAAATTCCAATTGGACACAGACTCCGGCCGGTATAAGACCACGGCCGACCTCGCGCTCTCCCTTCCGCCGCTTTCCGGAAAAAACCTCAGGCGCATTTCATCCGGCCTGCCGTCAGGGAACATACCACAGACGTCCATGTCCGCAAGCATCAGCCAGGAGAACGCGCGCTTCGACTGGAACAAAATCCTACTTAAAATCGGCGCGGCGGAAATAAAGGGCTCCGTATCCGGACGCAAAACCGGGAGCGGACGCTGGGCGTGGAAAACCGTCATCGGAGGGCAGAAAATGCAGCTGGCCGACCTTCTGAGCCCGGTCTCCGCTGTTTCGGAACTGGGCATCACCGGCATGGCGTCAGGAGGCGGCTCGGTTTCATATGATGGAGGCCGCGCGCTTGCCAAAATGGACGTGAACATCTCCCGCGCGACCCTGTCCTGGGACAGTATCAGGCTTAGGGAACTGAAAGGCCGCATCCGCATGGACAAGGGGACGATTTATTCCGAAAAGCTGGAAGGGCTGGCGGGGAAAACGCCGATAGCCGCCTCGTTCAAGGTAGCCCTTTCGACAGGCAACACTACGCTTTCCCTTAAGACCGATATCGAGACGCTCGACATGAGCGGCCCGGAGGAACAGAAAAAGAAACACCCCCGGGAAAAAAGCCGCAACTCCCTGATAGACCTCAACCTGGACATAAGGGCCAAAAATTTCCGCCACAACAAGGTGGACGGCAAAAACGTGGTCTTAAGATGCGCCCTGCGCAACGCCGGAGGAAACATGGAAAAACTCTCCGGAAAGGCGGTCATCAAAAGCGAGGGGGGGCGGCTGCTGATGCTGGAAAAATCGGACAGCAATGCCTTCCTGCGCGTTGTGGCCCTGCCGTTCACCATTCTTCAGAAAATCACCAAACCATTCAAGCTGCTCCCGGACCTGAGCAACACCACCTATTCCCAGCTGGAGGGGGAGTACACCTTCACCAACGGGGTCATGCGGGTGGACAAAACGGAATTGCAGACAGGCGGGGGGGAAATAACGGCCTCCGGCACCATCGACCTGGCCAGGAACATGCTCAATCTTAAAATCGAATACAAGCTGAAGGGGATGATAACCCGGCTCACAACCGGCCCGATAACGGTGGAAGTATCCGGCCCCGTTGACAACCCGGTGGTAAAGACCGGCATGCTCTCCATGCTTAATAATCCCATAATCGACAACACCGTGGGCGCGACGCTGCGCGGTGGTAAAAAACTGCTCGAAAAAATAATACCATGAACAATATGAAACGCACACTCACCGCTCTCCTGGCATCGGCACTGCTCTCCGCCTGCGCCTCCTCCGGGCCCGCTGACGCGCCCGGCAAACAGATTAAAAAAATGCTCAAGGCCGACGCGGACGGCAAGAATGAACAGTATTTCGAACCGTCCATCGAAAGAGGAATTGAACTGCTGGATAAGACGCCGGACGGCAAGAAGCTGCTGGCTTTCATGGAGAAAAACCCGGTGGGGATACGCTATGCGCCCCTCAACGGGCCGTGGCCTCGCTATGTTCCGTCAGAAAAGATCATCCTCATCCCGGATTCGGCCCGGCATAATGACAAGGTGGTAGGCATACTGGTGGGACGGGGCCTGACCGAACACAGGGTATTCGCCGAGACAGGCATTGCCGACATGCTGTCGGAGGTGACGGAGGTTTCAGCCCTGGCACAGGCGCGCTTTGCGCTGGAACTCGGCGTGGACCAGGATGATTTCCGGAAAAGCGCTCCCGGAAGGGGAATTCTCCGCGAAGTGTGCGCCTATCTCGTGGAGGGTCAGGCGAAAATCATCGAGTATTCAAGAAGACAGGCCATAGGCGTCAATGAAAGCTACGGCCGCCCATACGACACTGTGGCCCAGGCGAAGCACTGGCTGCGGAAAACCAATGAGGGAGTTACCGAAGGGAACCTGGCGCAGGTCATAGAAAAAAGAAACGCGGACAGGGTCAGGCGCAAGATGATGACGCAGGCGGAAGCATACCGGCAGAACGCCAAGGTTCGCGCGCTGGACGCATCCAGCGCGCTCAGGATGCAAAGGGAGTATTTCTTCACGACCGAACGCACGCTCAACGACATGCAGAGCCTCAAGGACAAGAGCGTCAACGACGACCTGATCTGGCGCAGGGACAACGAGAACAT
>CAYPTM010000193.1:0-5407 GCA_964413345.1 uncultured Elusimicrobiales bacterium | reverse complement strand
ACGCGGCGCATATGGCGTTCCTCGCTGGTGTAGCGGGCGTTGAGGAAGGAATCAACAATGGACACCGCTATCGAGGGGCCGAGGACGCGCGCGCCCAGGCAGAGGACATTCATCCCGTCGTGCTCCACGCCCTGCGCGGCGGAATAGGTGTCGTGGCAGAGGCCGGCGCGTATGCCTTTGAATTTGTTGGCCGCGATGCAGACGCCGACGCCGCTGCCGCATATTACTATGCCTGACTGCGCCTTGCCGCTCAGTATGGCCTGCGCGACGGCGCGGGCGTAATCCGGGTAATCCACCGGCTGCGCCGAGCTGTTGGTGCCGAGGTCCAGCGGCGTGTGGCCCTGGCGTTTTACTTCATTTATAACTACATCCTTAAGTATGAAACCTGCGTGGTCGCATCCGATGGCTACGTTCATGGTAAACCCTCGCTTTGGGGTGATATTGTGCGGAAAACCGATATCACCATTGTATTAATATAAAAATGAAATGCTCAAGCATTTTGTAAGGGCGTTTTACTTTGCTATCCTATGTGTAACCTATGGACCCTAAACCCTATTTTGAAGAACTGGAAGCTCTTGCCCGCAAGGCCAAGGATGAACTCGCCCCGGCCATAGAACGCTTCTGCGCGGAGGCGGAGAAGACCATCCGTTCCGGCGGCAAGATTCTGCTTATGGGCAACGGCGGCAGCGCCTCCGACGCGCAGCATATAGCCGCGGAATTCGTCGGGCGCTATAAAAAGAACCGCCGCGCCATGCCCGCGATGGCGCTTACCGTCAACTCTTCCGTTGTCACATCGGTGGCGAACGATTATTCCTACGATGAGATATTTTCCCGCCAGATAGAGGCTTTCGCCCGCAGGGGCGATCTGGTGGTCGGCATATCCACCTCGGGCAAGAGCCCGAACGTGCTGCGCGCCATAAAGACCGCCAGGGACGCCGGCTGCTTCACTGTCGGCCTGCTCGGCCACGGCGGCGGGACTATAAAGGATGCCGTTGACCTGCCGATTGTCGTTCCCAGTTCCAACACCCCCCGCGTGCAGGAAATACACGCGCTTATAGGACACATAGTCAGCGAGGCCGTGGAAAATTCTCTCTCGGCTTCCTGACGTGAAGAGAATACTTTTTGTCTGTACCGGCAACGTTTTCCGCAGCGCCGCGGCGGAAAAGCTTTTCAATTTCATCGTGGCGCGGGAAGGCGTGCCCGCCGTCGCATCTTCCGCCGGACTGAAGGCCGCCCGCGGAGCCGGGCTTTCCAAAACCGCGGCCAGATTCCTTTCCTCACGCGGCGTTACGGAACTGGCGCATTCCCCCTCCCCCGTGGACCAGTTGAAGATAATAAACGCGGACCTTGTCATAGCGATGGAAAGGTGGCAGTATCATTTCCTGACGGACAATTTTCCGGCGCATTCGTTCAAGTTCCGCCTCTTGACCTCTTTTTCCTCCGATCCCGCCCTCAGAAACACGGACGTCCCCGACCCCGTGTCGGGAGAGGACGCTGTTGCGGCGCAGGCCCTCGCCATGATCGAGGACTGCGTAGGAGGGTTGGCAAGGACTCTCAAGGGCTGATTTTCCCTGAATTAAACAAAAAGCCCGCCCGGCGCTAATCCGCCGGGCGGGCTTTTTTGAGCTGGACTAAAAAGTTGCCAGCACTCCGAGTTTGACTATGTTGCTGCTGTAGCCGAGTCCCGGGTGGGTTGAGGCGCTGGAGGCATATTCATAGCCTGCCGTGCCTTTCAGCTTTTCCATAAAAGCATAAGACGCCGCCGCTCCCAGGCGGGCTATGGTGTCCGTTCTGCGGCCCAGAGCGGCGTCCACTTCCGGATAGCGGTTGGCTGTGAAGCCCGCCGATATGTCCGTCGCCACTTCGCCAGTCTTGATTGTCCACTGCGCCTTCACGGTGTTGGCGGTGAAATAGCGGTTTGTCATGTAGGCGGACTCGATGTTCTTCCTGTCGAACGTGAACGCTATCTCCAGCGCATCGTTCGGCATCCACTGCATTTTCGCGGAACCCAGCACCGTTGAGGCTGAATCGTCGGCGGTGCCGAGAGGATTGTCGTATTTCCTGCCTTCGTAAGCCACGGCGACGGTAAACTCGCAGTTCTCGAATTTAAGTCCGCGCGCGGTCAGCGAAACGGCGTTGGTCTTGCCGGTATGCGGGTCGGAGTTGATGTAATCCAGCTTGTTCCTGCGGTATGCCAGTTCGAAGAAGGTGTCCTTGCCGGAGGCGGCGTAGAATCCTCCGCCGAAGCTTTTATTGTGCCTGTCGAGGGAGGAGAACGCCGGATCAAAATAGTTGTGGTTTTCCGTGCCGAAGGTGGCCAGCAAGCCATACTTTTCGTCCAGCAGCGGCACCCTGGCCGAGAGGTCGGCGTTGTTCTGCGCGCGCTTTGTCGTCTGGCGCATTTCATCATTTTCCAGTTCGGTTGTCGCCTTGTAAACGTCCCTGAAGGACAGCATCCCCGTGCCGGAGAAGGAAGTTTCGGCAAAGCCGTTCAGATGGTGCCATACCGCGTTTTGGTCTGACGCCGAGAAGTATTTGAGAGAGGTTATGTCATAGCCGAAACCAAGGTCCAGCCAGCCCTGTCCTTTGTGGTTAAGCCTGAGGCCTGCATTCAACTCTGACAGCCAGGAGGACCTTTGCGCGGAGGGGGTCAGGTCAAGGTTATCGTCGTGGCCTATGGCCGCCGAGGCGTGGGCAGAAAAGGGCTTGGGCGTGTCCGCCGTGCGGCGTATGACGGTTTCCTCCACGGCGTCCAGCGGACGCTCAACGCGTTCGACGTAAACCTGTCCGCCGGCCTGGATCTTCTGGGGCTTGCCGCCTATCATGTCCCGCAGCATCGCACGTCCCGTGTCGAGTGTGACGGTCACGCCTTTCCCGCTGTAGGAAAACAGCGCGGATGAATTCTCGTCCAGATACACCGAATGGGCTGTCGCCGTGCGCACTTCCAGCGGCACCACGCCGCTGGATATGACCCGCAGTCCTGCGGTGGAACGCTGCAGGGTAAAAGCTACTCCGGCCGAGGCCATTATGGAGGTTCCATCATCTTCGACCTGTATGTTCCCTTCGCTGACGGTATATGTCTCGCCGTAGGCGAGCTGTTTCGGAGTGGGATCTCCCTTTTTTGTTTCGCCAATGAGGCGGATGCCCTGCATGGCGCGCATGCTTCCGTCGATGGAAAGGAGCTGCGGCCCCTTGCCTGATACGGCCGCCTGCTGCGCGGCGCATGGCGCCGCCGAGAACGCGGCCGCCAGAATGAATGAAATCAGTTTAATCTTGTTCATAGAGCCTCTATTGACGCGGCCTTCAGCCAGCCTTTGATGCCTTCTTTGCTGATGCCAATTTCGTACCAGTTGTCCTTTTTGTCCAGTATCTCAACCATGTGTCCTTCAGGAACGGTCGCCACGGCGTTTGCGGTCTCAAGCGGTCCGCTTTTGACTTCAGCTATGCCGTTCACCACTATGGCCGGGTTGTTTATGTCCGACGCTCCCCGCGCAAGCCACCACAGTCCGAAAAAGGCGAACCCGCACAGGCAGACGGCGGCCGGCTTTACAAGCAGTCTGCGGGATGGGGCGTAAAAAACAGCCGCGGAGGCCGCCATCAGTCCCAGCCACATTAAGGCCAGGGCGGCGCCGGCAATTTCCCTGCGCGACATTATCTGGAAAATGACATAGAGCGATGAAGGCACGCCCGCCGGGACGAAATCCACACCGGAGTTCTTGAGCGCCAGTTCCAGATTGTGGCGTATGTCTGAGTTGCGCGGGTTGAGCCTGAACGCTCGCCAGTAGCACGCGACTGCCTGCCCGAGGCTGCTGGCCTTGTAATAGGCGTTGCCCATGTTGTAGTGAAGGTAAGGATTGTCCGGCTCTTCCTTGACGGCCTGCTCGTAAGCCAGCGCAGCGTCCTTGAACTGGCCCTTCGAGTAGAGGGCGGAAGCCTTTGTCTGCGGATTGTCCTGCGCGAACGCGGGTACGGATACAAGCAGCGCCAGCGCCAGAGAGTAAAGAGTCTTCATTTCGTCAGCTCCTTTTCCAGGGTGGACAGCAGGTCGAGCACCTTACGGGCCAGCGCGTCCCCGCCGGAAACGGCCGCCGAAGGGGCGAAGCGCACCAGCTCAAGCTCCTCCCAGGTCTTTTCAAGCTCCGAGAGCGTCGCGTCCGTCACCGAGGGAGAGAATGCCTTCACCTGCTCCAGAATCCTTTTCAGCGTCAGGCCGCCCAGCGGGCAGCTTATTTTGGCGCAGAGATAGTCGTTAAGCGTGTCGGCCAGCACGGAGGCTGCCTTGGCTGTTTCTCCCGCGGCGGACAGGGCCTGCGCCTCTTTTATCCGGCCTTTCGCGGTGGAAAATGCTTTGCGGGCCTGAGCGCCGTCGCCGTCATCGCCGGACATCTTCCGTATTCCCGCGAAAGCCGCCGACAGTGCGAAAAGGACCACCGGCACGAAGTTGAGGGGGCCCGCGTCCGCGAGCCGGCCCAACCCCGAGGATATGGCCGAAGGCCGCTTGTTTTCAATCAGATGCTGTATGTCCTCGCCGAGGGTGGTCACCCCCCCTCCCTGCGCGTTGGGCGTGAACGAAACCTGCGGGGCGTTTGCGTCCCCCGGCTCTACGTTCACCTCTATGGGCAGGGAGGCTATTTCCCTGTAGGCTTTGGTTTCAGGGTCGAAGAAGGAGAACTTTATGGACGGGATGGACATTTTCCCCGACTGGCGCGGCACTATCACGGTCTTGAAAGTTTTCGAGCCCTGCACCGTGTCGCCGTCCTTCCGGAGGTTGAGGGAGCTTACTATGTCGTATGTGCGGAACTGCTGCATGTCCGGCAGAGCCGGGGCCGTGACGGACTTGAGATTCCCCTTTCCGTCTATAGTTATGGTAAGGTTCGAGGCCTCGCCCGCTTTCATTTCCTTGCGGTCCACGGATGCGGCTATCTTGTAGCGTCCCACCGCGCCGCTGAAATTGGCCGGCTTCCCTTCTTCGGGAAGAGGTTTTATCCTGACCTGTATGGGCGTTGCCCTGGCCTCCTTAGGCGCGCCAATCTGTGTCTGCGCCATAACCTGCTGGAAGAAGTTCGGGGCGAACGGGTCCACGTCCATATTCTCCCGTACCTGATAGCGTATGACAGGGCTTTCCACGGAAGCTTCCCCGGGCGTGGCGCCGAACAGCGCCGTTTTGACTTCCGTATAGTAATAAGTGCGTCCGTCTATTACTTCTTCGCCGTTCCGGAACGGAGGCAGGTCTTCCGAGAGGAAGCTCTTCAGCGCGGGCGCGACATATTCAGGATTTCCCAGAAGCGGTACCGCAAAATAGAAGCGCATGCTGAGGTTTATCTGCTCGTTGACGAAAGCCTCGGGCTTCTCCGTTCTTAGGGCAACGAAAACGTCCTTGCCCGTCGGCCTCGCCGCCTGCTGCCTG
>CAYPTM010000192.1:0-5414 GCA_964413345.1 uncultured Elusimicrobiales bacterium | reverse complement strand
GCACCGGAACGCTGTACTGGTCCGCGCCCGAAGCCGCGAGCTCGGCCTGCGGCAGCGCGATAATGTCGCGCACGTCGCCCATGTGAGTCTGGAATACCAACCCGGAAAAGGGCAGAAGTTCAAACCACTGTGGGGCGGGGCTGTCCAGAAGGGCAAGCCGCTCGGTAAGGCGCTGGAATATGCGATATTCAAGCACTTCCTCACGGCGTATCACCCCTTCAAAACGGCAGGACTCAGCGGCGGCGATGTCGTGCCGGAGCAAACCGCGCAGCCTGTAATCATCGCGAGCGGAAAGGAGGGCTATCGGCCAGGAAAACACAAGGCCGCAGATAGCGAGCAGCCAGAATACCACTTTACCTGACTCGTCATTCGTCAAACCAAAGACAAGCATGCAGGCGAGGACCGCCAGCACAAATACAGGCAGACCGGCGGCCTTGAGCCACATCTTGCGAGAAACGCGGCCCAGAGCGTCCTTCACCCGGACAAGTTCCGACGCGGAAAGAGCGCGGCCTGAAACCATCGGCACGCCAAGACTCCATCGTACCGTATCCTTTACCGGTTCAGAACCGGGAGTCAATAATTGTTCTGTCATAAGCGAACCGGCTCACGGCGCGGCTCCTTCAAAGTTTAACAAAAAACCGGCGGACAATTGGAGGCGGGGGAACAAAGACAAGGCCGGGCATGTCAGCCCGGCCTTTTCAGAGCAGAATATGTTTTTCCCCGAAAACAAACTTGTACATAACCTTCAAAAGCTTCATCTCAACAACAAGAGGAACGACAGAAGAGATGATGTCATTCGCACCGCCTTTCGCAAGCAGTACAGGAATGATTTAATGCGCCCCCGATAAACGCTGTCTTGAGTTTTAAATATCGGGAAGGCACGGAGGCGCAATTTTCCCTACAACCGCCTGTCAGCGGTAAACCGCGTTGAAGAAGGCGTCGGCCTCGTGCTGGTCGCCGGGGAAATTCTGGGCCTCGACTATCTTCCCGTCCTTTATCCTGAAGACAAGGCACCACCGCTGGTCGATTTTTCGGCCCTTGGCCTCGCCCCAGCCGCGGTGCATGTCCACCACATAATTGTCGTTGGCTTCAAGGAAATATGTTTCGGCCTTGAAATTCCCCTTCTTCAGCGCTTCGAAGAAACCCACCACTTCGTCAACGCCATGATAGGTCTTGGCCAACGGATGCCGGCCCGGGATGGTCCATTTGATATCGGGCGAGAAAATGTTCTTTTTAAGGAAGTCGATATCACCGCGTCCATATGCGGCGTAGTAACGCTCTATAAGTTCGACGTTGGGATGCTTGCTCATTTTGACAGCCGTCTCCTTTTTCACCTGAGGCTTTTCTGCCGGGATTGCGCTTCCGGCCGACACGCACAGCATCGCCGCGGCGCACAGCACAGCCATTTTGACGATTTTCATTTGAGATCTCCTTTGATTTGCCCTGCCAGAATATTCTAGCAAAGGGCCTGCTCCATGCCGTCTGGCGGAAACGTCATTTTATATATCTGTCCCGGCAGTCCGGTCATGTCCAGAAAGCCGCTTTTTGGCTACAATGTATCAGCACGGTCTTATATATACATTAATCCTTAGTGGAGGAATAAATGGCGGATACGACGCAGCCGGCCAAGTATAAGTGGTTCACGCTTGGCGACATAAACGGCTTTTTCGGCCTGATGTTTGACAACATCACGGTCATGGCATTCATGGCGGGCATACTGGTTTTCGGCTTCGGCTTCCCCGCCGACATAGTGTACAAGAAGATGTTCCCCGGCACGGCCTTCGGCGTGCTGTTCGGCGACCTCGTGTACACCTGGATGGCCTTCCGCCTGGCCAAGAAGACAAACAACCCCAACGTCACCGCCATGCCGCTGGGACTGGACACCCCGTCCACCATCGGCATAACGCTGGCGGTGCTGGGCCCGGCCTTCGTCGCTCTTAAGGGCAAGGGCATGTCCCCGCAGGACGCCGCCATGATGACTTGGTACATCGGCATGGCCACCATGGTCATGATAGGCGTCATCAAGCTGGTCTTCTCCTTCCTCGGGAACTGGGTGCAGAAAGCCGTGCCGCAGGCCGGTCTACTGGGCTCGCTGGCCGGCATAGGCCTAGCCCTCATCGGCCTTATTCCCCTGCTGGAGATATTCGGCCTTCCCCTGGTCGGCCTCGTCTCGCTGGGGCTGGTGCTTTACACTCTGGTGGCGAAGATACGCCTGCCGCACAATTTCCCCGGCATGCTCGGCGCGGTGGTGGCCGGAACCGGCCTCTACTACCTGCTCGGCTCCATGGGCATAGCGGTCGGTGCGCATCCCGCTCCCGCGGTGCAGCCGTGGCAGCCCGGCTTCGCCCTGCCCACGCCCACTCTGGACTTCATGAAAGGCATCGGCGAGGCGCTCAAGTTCCTGCCCATAGCCATACCCTTCGCCATACTGACAGTAGTGGGCGGCATAAACGTGACGGAAAGCGCGCGCGTGGCGGGAGACGATTACAATACCCGCGACATACTGCTCACCGAAGCGGTGGCGACGCTGCTGGCCGGCATATGCGGCGGCGTGGCCCAGTCCACCCCCTACATCGGCCAGCCCGCCTACAAACACATGGGCAGCCGCGCGGGCTACACCATACTGACCGGCCTCTTCATCGGCCTTGGCGGCATACTCGGCTACATAGGGTTCTTCGTGGAACTGATACCCTGCGCCGTCGTGGCCCCCATACTCATATTCGTCGCGCTCGATATCATGAGCCAGGCCTTCCTGGCCTGTCCCGCTCACCACGCGCCGGCGGTGGCCTTCGCCTACCTGCCCACGGTGGCGCGCATGCTCCAGATAAAGCTCAGCGGCATGATAGACCCCGCCGTCTTCTCCACCCTGATGACGAAAGCGGCATCAGACGGCAAATCCCTGCCGGAGATGCTGGTCATAGTGGCGCTCGGCAACGGCTTCATAGTGACCGCCATGCTCTGGGGCGCGGCCATAGCGGAAATGATAGACCGCCGACTCAAAAAGGCCTCGCTCTACCTGTTCCTGCTGGCGGCATTCTCGTTCTTCGGCATCATACACTCCTGCATGCCGGACGGCAATATGTACCTGCCCTGGCAGCTTGAAGGCATACTGCAGCAGGTGCCCTACCAGTTCGCGCTCGGTTACCTCGTGCTGGCCCTGATGATGTACTGCTTCTCGTTCACCAAGGGCAGCAAGGAACCCATGCCGGTGGAACACGCATGAGCCCGCAACAGCTTACCAGCATTCTGGGCATAGCCGTCATACTTGGCCTTGCGGGGCTGCTTTCCCGCAACCGCAAGGCCATAAACTGGAAGACCATGGCGTGGGGCTGCGGCCTGCAGATACTGTTCGCCCTCGTCATGCTGAAGACGCGGTTCGGCGTGCAGTTCTTCAAGGTGGCCAGCGATGTGGCGACAGGCCTGCTCAACTTCCAGACCGAGGGCGCGAAGTTCGTCTTCGGCGGGCTGGGCATACCGGCCGGGCAGACGGGCAGCCTGGGCTTCTTCTTCGCCTTCCAGGTGCTTACGACCATCATATTCCTGGCGGCGCTGGTGTCGCTGCTGTATTACCTAGGCGTAATGCAGAAAGTGGTGGTGGTCTTCGCGAAACTCATGGCGTGGACCTGCAAGACTTCCGGCGCGGAAACGCTCAGCGTGTCCGCCAGCACCTTCGTGGGCCAGACGGAAGCCCCCCTCATGGTGCGCCCCTACGTGGAGAAGATGACGGAGTCGGAACTCTTCTGCATCATGGCGAGCGGCATGGCCCACATTTCCTGCGGCCTTGCGGTGACGTATTCGATGATGCTGAGCCCGTTCATCCCCAACGCGGCGGGCCACCTGATGGCGGCCTGTCTCATGGCCGGCCCGGCAACCCTCATCATCGCGAAACTGATAATTCCCGAGACCGGCAAACCCGAAACCATGGGCATATTCCACCTGGAGAAGGACACATCCGCCTCGAACGCTATAGAAGCAGCCGCCAACGGCACCACCACCGGCCTGCAGCTGGCGCTCAACGTGGGCGCGATGCTTGTCTCCTTCATGGCGCTGCTCGCCATGTGCAACTGGGGCGTGCATTACATCAGCGGCTGGTTCGGCTACGCGGAAGTGGGGCTGGAGCAGATATTCGGCTGGATACTGTACCCCATAGCGTGGCTTATCGGCACGCCATTGCAGGACTGCGCCACCGTTGGGCAGCTTATCGGCATGAAGACCGTGCTCAACGAATTCGTGGGCTACGCAAACATGACGACCATGATGACGGCAAACAGCGCAGTCATGTCACCCAGGGCGGCACTGCTGGCTCTTTACGCGCTGAGCGGCTTCGCCAACATCCTGTCGATAGCAATACAGATAGGCGGCCTCAGCGTAATGGCCCCCTCCAGGCGGTCCGACCTGGCGCGACTGGGCCCGTGGGCGCTGCTTGCCGGTTCCCTGGCAAGCTTCCTGACAGCGGCCATAGTCGGCCTGATGATACCGTAAGTTTACGCGACAACAAAAAAGGCCGGCGGATGATCAATCCGCCGGCCTTTTTCTTGTAACAAACTGCAGTATTATTCGCCGCCGAAGTAGACGCGCAGGGCGATATCGCCGCGCAGACCGTTGTAATCGATGGCATAGTTCTCGGTGCCGGCAGGCTGGCTGGTGGCAAGGCCAATGAGATTGCCGACAGGTTTTGAAACGGAATAAAGCTGATAATCCTGCCCGTTCATGGAACCTTTAAGGCTGTCGAACTTGGCCCCGAAAAGAAAGCCAAGGTTCACACCCAGCGAAATGTTCTTGCTCAGGAACCACTCCGCGCCGGCGTCGACATGCGGAACCACTTTACTCTGTGTCAGTTCCAGATCCACGCCTGTGTTATCAGACACATGCGCCTTTGCGCGCATCCAGTCCGCGCCGCCGCCAAGCCGTACGGCAAGATTGTCGGCAACCATGCGTTTCCAGTAGATGGTCACCGGAACTGATATGGCGTTATTTTCGAAGTTCTTATAGGCGGAACCGGTGTAAGTCTGATCAAGCGAAGTTTTCCCGAGGGCACTGAAACCGACGGAAATACCCAGCTTGTCAGTCCCCTTGGTTTCGTAAAAAGCCTCGAAACCGCCATACAAAGGCGTTGAGGTCAACTCGCCAGAGTAGGTGTTGCCCAGGGACAGGTTATAATCCATTTCGCCCTGCAACTGCTTTTTGTCGTAGGACATGACGCCGCCCTTGGCGCCAAGGCCCCATTCCGCGGCGGCGTAACCGGCGCAGACAGACAGCAGACAACAAACTGCAACAACTTTCTTTATCATGTAGTCTCTCCCTCCCAATTTGGGTAATTCCAGTATACACTTATTCCGGCGAGTCGTCCAAACAGCTCGTCGGCTCACCCCAGCAGGCGGAAGGTCATGGGCTCAAGCCGGGCCCAGATGGGC
>CAYPTM010000191.1:0-5429 GCA_964413345.1 uncultured Elusimicrobiales bacterium | reverse complement strand
CGTTCATCGCCTCGATGGTGGAGTCCATGCCGTTGCCCGCTTCCTCCGCCTTGCGAGCGGTGGCCTGGGCCAGCTCATTGGACTGCGAGGAGTTGGACGCGTTCTGCTGGACCGAGGAGGAGAGTTCCTCGAAGCTGGAGCTCTGCTGCTGCGCGCCGTCTGATATCTGCTGCGAGGCGCCGGCTATCTGCTCCGTCGCCGCTACGAGGTTGTCCGCCGCGCCCTTGACCTGGATTATCATCCGGCCCACGTTGGTGGTGACGGCATCGATGCCTCTGGCTATCTCGCCGATTTCATCCTGCCTGGACAGCTGCTCGGCCGTGAGGTCGGTGTTGAAGTCGCCGACAGCCAGCTTCTGGCTCATGATGTTGGAGACATGGGTCAGGCGGTTGTTGATGTTGTTAGAGAGGACGAGGCCTATCGCAAGCGCCAGTGCCGCGCCCGCTACAAGGCCGACAATGATAAGCATCATCGCGTTCTTGGCCGTGCTAGTCAGGTCGGACTCAAGCCTCTTGTTGTTGTCTTCGATGGAAGCCATCAGGGCTTCGGCCTGGGAAGCTTCTTCCTTAATCATCCTTGCCGTATCCTGAGTGCCCATCAGGGCGAGCGCTTCTGCCCGCTTGCCTTCGAGGAACATCTTTATGATGCGGTCGCTGACGTCGGCCACGAGGGCGGAAGCGCGGGCGTAATCGTCGCACTGCTTCTTCATCTGCTCGCTTGAGAGCATCTTCTTGAGGTCGGCCGTGTTTTCCGCGAGGCTCTTTTTGGTTACGTTAAAGATCTCGTATTGCTTTTCCATCGCTTCTTTCGATGTGGCAAGCAGTACGTTGCGGAGCGCGAGGCGGCGGCCGTTAAGGTTCTCGCTGGTTTGCAGCAATTTCGCGGTGGCATTCACGCCTTCATTGGCCAGAATGTCGGAAGTGGTGCTCATTTTCTTTGCGGCCCAGATGCCGGCTATGCCGACAAGAACCAGGATGGCGGTGACTATAACGAAGCCGCCGACCAGTTTTTTGCTGATTTTTACATTTTCCAGCATATTCCTCTCCTAAGTGTAGAGTGCTGTGAGTGTGTGTTGGATTATTCGGCACTTCCGGCCCCGGCTTATCCGAAAGTGCGGGTAATTCCCGCAACCCCTGCGGCTAAACGGGTATATATGTGTCATGCCCGTGTAGCTAGTATAGCTTACCTTAGTAGTGAAAACAAGTGAATATTTGGGCTAACCAATATTCCTGTTCGCTATTCCGTTACGGGTTGTGCTTGATGTAGTTCTGGAGGGCCAGGCGATGGCCTTCATCCATGCCGTAGAAAGACACGCCCACTTCGTAGCGGGCTTCCCCAAGGTCTTCCACTCGGACCACCTGGCCGATTATAACAAGAGAGTTCTGATCGAGAAGTTTGTCGGGTTTGTAGAACTCATAGTTGTAACGGTTCCAGTTGGGTATGTCTATTTCAAGCCGTATGGTATCGCCAAGATTGTATATTTGGGTGGTTTCGAATAATATGCCGCCGGCGCTAAGGTTCTTGGTATGGGCTTCGGCGGCATCCGTTTTGCTGCGTGGAATAGCATATTTTTCCACGTGTATAGTATATTTATTAGGTAGGCGTACGTATTTGCGCTTTTCCTGAATGTGTGAGTGGGTCATGGCGGCTCCTTAACCGTTCTTGGTTTTATTTTCCCTGCGTTCCACCAACTTCCCTCCGGAATACACTTCCTCGTACATGGGCTTGCCGTTGTCGTAGTAGAATGTCTTCACCCCCTCCAGCCTGCCGTTTTCGTATTTTTCCTCAAGCCTCACCTGTCCGCTTATATAGTAGTCCTTTCTTACACCATGAAGGCGGCCTTCCATATAGTGTTCGGAATTCCACAGCTTCCCGTTGTCGTAGTAGCGCATGCGGGGGCCGTTGAGCCTGTCGTCCTTGTATGTCTCTTCCGTGTTTATGGGGCCGTCCTCGTAATAGGAGCGGCGTATCCCCTCAAGCTTGCCATCCTTGTAGGTTTCCTCGACGCTGATTTTCCCGTTCGGGTAAAAAGTCTTGCGCAGTCCGTTAAGTCTGTTCGCGGAGAAAGTCGCTTCTTCCTCGAAGACTTTGTCCTTGAAATAATTATGTATGCGGACCTGTCCTTCCAGCATGTTATTCTGGTAGTGTTCCTCGGCCCATATTCTGCCCAGCTCGTCGTATTTCTTGCGCAGCCCGTTCAGCTTGCCGTCAAGGTATGTTTCCTCGACCTTCAGCTGTCCGTTGGCATGGAATTCCTTGACTATTCCGTCCGGAATTTTGCCGGTGATGGAAACCACCACGGAATTCCTGCCCAGCGTTTCCCGGGCGACTTCCTTGCCGTTGAGATAGTATATCCTGATATTGGCTTCCGTGCGGCGGAGAACTTCGCCGGCTGTCAGGGCCGGGCCTTTTTCTTCCTGTTTGGGGGCGGGTTCGGCGGCGGGCACGGCGGAAGCCTCCTGGACTGCCTGCGCGGGAGGCTGCGGTTCTTTCTGCGGCGGCGCCTGGACGGTCTCTTTGCGCGGGGAGACGTCAGCGGTCTGGTGGCGTTTTGGGTTTTCCTTTACGCTTACCAGCGCTCCGGCGGAGTATTCCTCTTCGTACCGGAGTGACCCGTCCGGATAGTATTCCTTGGCCGGGCCGTCAAGAACGCCGTTGCTGTAGTTTTCCTGGCGCAAGAGCGTGCCGCCGGGATAATACTCGTTCCGTTCGCCGCTCAGCTTGCCGTCGGACCAGTTTTCTCGGGCCAGGACCTCTCCGGTGTCGGTCGAAAAATAGAGATATTCCCCGCTTACTTTTCCGTTCTGGACGGCGAAGGAGCCGCACGGGGCCGCGGCGTATTCGGCATAATTGCCGTCCAGCACTTCGCCCTCGGTGCGGACGGTGCGGCCGGCCGCGTCCACATACTGGCACGCGAGCACTATGGTGCGCATGTAAATTTTTTTCTTCCCCAAACTAAGACACACAAGGGCCGGAGTTTCCATTGTCCCCTCCATCGGAGGCGTCTGCCTTATCGGGCTATTCTAGCAAAAATACTTGACTTTTGCGCATATAGTTTATAATTTATAATCACTGCGGCGTACGCTGCGGTCGGCCCCGTTCGAGGCCTTCGATAAACCCGCTTAAAAGTCATAAGTTTTGCGCTCCGGCCATTTCGCGCGGCCGGAATCACCGGAAACAGGAGAACCAGCAACAATGAGCGAGATTCAGGTCACAGACGCGACTTTCAATGATATCGTCGTAAAAAGCGATAAACCCGTTTTGGTGGATTTCTGGGCTCCCTGGTGCGGACCCTGCCGCATGCTCGGCCCCGTGGTGGAAGAGATTGCCAACGAATATAACGGCAAGGCCGTTGTATGCAAGCTCAACACGGACGACAACCCAAACACCGCGGCAAATTTCAGGATTTCCGCGATTCCCACCATCCTTATATTCAAGGGCGGCAAGGTTGCGGCGCAGCTTGTCGGCCTCCAGAGCAAGGCTGAACTGAAGAAGCAAATTGACGCGCTGCTTTAACGGTTTTTTATTGTTTTGCGCTCTGGCGGCCCTGCCGCTGGTGCTGTCCGGTTGCGGGAAGGTTTCATCCGGGTCCGAGGCAAGTGCCTCATTCCCGACGCTGGATTTGCCTTCGCTGGATGGCCGGAGCCGGCTGACTCTCGAACAGAACCGGGGGAAAGCGGTTCTGTTGGGATTTTGGAGCGTATATTGCGGCGCCTGCGACGAGGCTCAACCTTTCCTGTCCAGCCTTTACGCCGGGTCGGACAAGGCCCAGTTTGCGCTGCTCGCTGTAAATACCGGAGACGACCCGGAGGATGTCCGCGCATACGTCGCCTACAAGAAAATAAAGTACCCGCTGGCGCTGGATGAGGGGCATAAGGCCGTGTCCGCTTTCCGGGTGAGAGGCACTCCGGCGTTCATACTGATAGACAAGAAAGGCGTGGAACGCGCCAGGTGGTTGGGCTACGTTCCTGAACTGGAATCAGATATTAAAAACGCGATTAAAAAAATAATGGCAGAACCCGCCTGAAATGGCAGTCAATCCAGATAAAATCCTCTATATTGTAGATGCCCATGCTTTCCTGCACAGGGCTTATCACGCTTTGCCCCGGCTGACCACTTCCAAAGGCGAAGAAGCGGGAGCCCTGTTCGGCTTTGCCCGGGTTCTCGCAAGGATATTGCGGGAGAAGCGGCCCGCATACATTGCAGCCGCTTTTGATTTTCCCGCCAAGAATTTCCGCCATGAACTTTTTCCCCAGTACAAGCAGAACCGGCCTCCTACCGAGGATGCCCTTGTCTCCCAGCTGCGTCTTGCGCCGGAAGTGGCTTCCGCGCTGGGTATAAAGACATATTCCCAGGCCGGCGCCGAGGCTGATGATATCATAGCCAGCCTGACGCGCTCAGCCGGGAAAGCGGGGATTCCTGTTGTGGTGGTGAGCGCGGACAAGGATATCTACCAGCTGGTGGGGGAAGACGTGTCGGTCTGGCCCTCCCTGACGGAGGACCTGCGGGGAGAGGCTTTCGTGCGCCATAAATACGGGCTTGCCCCGTCTCAGCTCGGCGATTATTTTGCCCTGGTGGGAGATTCCTCGGACAATATCCCGGGCGTGGATGGAATCGGCCCCAAGGCCGCCACCCGTCTTCTTTCCGATTTCGGCTCATTGGACAAGGTGCTGGCTGCCGCTGAAAGGGGGGATCCGGCAATGACGCCGGCTCTTGCCGCTAAGGTTAACAGAGGGAAGGAAAGCGCCCTTTTTTCCCGCAAGCTGGTGGCGTTGAATGAAAACCTTTTCCCGGAAGTGGATTTCGCGGGATTAATCCCGTCACAGTCTTCGGACAGCAAGGCGTCTGAGCTGTTCAGCCGCCTTGAATTCCGTGATTTCCAGGTTCCGGCTCAGGCTAAAGTTTCCACGCCTTCCGCAAGTGCGGTCCCCATATCGCTTGAAGAGGCTCTTGCGAAGGCTTCCGGCCGGGGGGAGGTCTTCGTGGCTGTCGCTGAAGGTTTCGCCGCGCTCGGCTTTGACGACGGAACGGCGGCTTCGGCGCGCATCGCGTTTACCTTCACGGCTGGCGCGACGTCTGGGCGTGGCTGCATCCGTGGCCGACCCTGCTCGGGCTGGCCGGCATCCAGCGCGTTCGTGCCTTCGGTCAGGACGACCAGGTGTCCTGGATATTGCTGCCCCTGCTCGGACTGATGATCGCCCAGGCCTGCCTGTTCGCCATCGTCTACGGGCTGACGCCGGACGAGCGATGGGACGAGCGCCGCAACCCAGGCACCACGCCTCGCAGCACCCGCTGGGGCCCGGTGCTGGGCGTGATCGCCGCGCTGATGATCGGGGCCACCGCCCTGATGGCCACGGTGGCCTTCAGCGGGCAGCGCTACTTCGAGTGGCAGGTGGAGCAGGCCCGGCGCATCAGCGGCTGAAGCGCCA
>CAYPTM010000190.1:0-5438 GCA_964413345.1 uncultured Elusimicrobiales bacterium | reverse complement strand
GTCGCCCAGGTCGCCATAGGGGACGAAGGCGTAATCCATGGAGAAGGTGCCCACGTCAAGGCCGATGCCGCCGCTAAAGCCGGGGCCTGTGTTGCTGTCCTTTAGCGTGCGGAAGCCCGCGCGGAAGAACATGGCGGCTTCGGAATAACCGAGCAGGTTGCTTATGTGGGCTTCGGCGCCTAGCCGCATTTCCGTCTTGCGGTCGCGCGCCTTGACCACGTCGCATGAGAAAAAAGTCCTTTCAAACGGCTGTACCGCCACCCCGCCCTTCCACATGGAGGGGAGGGAGAAGCTGTCCGACCCGGTGGTCATCTTCGTGCCGATGTTGTCGAAGCCCGCGCCGACGTTTACAAACTTGCTGGTAAAGAGGACGCCGCCGCTTCCCGCGAAGGCCTGTCCCTTTTCCCCGGCCAGCGTCTGCCTTATGCCCTTGGCGGCAAGGCCCATGGAGAACGGGGCCACCGGCCTGTAAGACGCGCCGACTGAAATATAGCCGTTGGTTTCCCGGAAGGTGCCGGTCTGCTCGCCGTAAATATTGCGTTCCGCCATGTCGTCCGTGAACATGTAGTCCACGGAAGCGCCGACCGTGAACATCTCCGAAATCGGTATCGCCGTTGCGAGATACTCGTTCCGCACCCCCTGGAACCACGAGGTGTGCGAGAACATTACTTCCTTCTTGTCCACGAGGCCCATTCCGGCCGGGTTGTAGGATATCGCGCTGGCGTCGTTGGAAATGGCCGTGAAGGCGTCCGCCATGGCCGCAGCGCGCGGGCTGGGGCCGACTTTAAGGAAGGGGACGGCGGATGTGCCCTCACCGGAGGCGAAGGCCGTGCCGCGCAGGCCCGCCGCCAGCGCCGCAACCGCGAAAATCAAGAGGAGGCGGTTTCTTACCATATGATGGCCGCCTTCATGGTCTTTGTCGCCAGATTGCGGGCGGTCAGGACAAATATGTAAGTGCCGGTGGAGACCTTCTCACCCGAGGAGTTGCGCCCGTCCCAGGAGGCGATATTGTATGCCGCTATGCCGTCCGCCGTGGTAAGCGTGCGGACCAGTTCTCCCGCGAGGTTGTAAATCTTAATCACCGGTTCTGAGGCGTCGAGCGGCAGGTGGTCTATGGTAAGGGAATACTGCTTCATCCTGCACGGGTTCGGGTAGGCCCTGGCGTCGTCGAAGGTGGCCGCGGAGGAGAAGGCCCGCGCGGAATAGAGCGAGAAGTGGTAGACCTCGGCCTTGAAGAATTTGTTGACGGTGTCCGTGACCGTGTTGGTCAGCATCTGCCAGCCGTGGGTGGTGTAGTAGAAAAGCTTCACCGCGGAAACCTTGATGTGCGTGCCGTCGATAACTCCGTTGTTGTCCGCGTCCGGGTAAGGTATGGCTATCGTCATCGGCGTCTGGAAGACGTTCACGCTCCCGCCGGAAGCGGCGTCGGTGGCGCCGAACTCACGGCTGAGGTTGACCTCGGATATCACTTCGCTGTAGAAATTGATTGTTTTCGAACTTACCAGGTCCGAGCGTCCTGCCGGGGGTATGACTATGCCCACGAAGAGGTTCCCGGCGTAAGTGCCGGCCGGCATGTTGACGAACGTCCCGTCGCTTATGGAGTAGACTCCGCCGGTGGCGCCGGAGATGTGGGTGTCGATTGAGAAGGTAGTGTCCCCGTTTATGACCGTGCCAATGTTGCCGGCGGCATCCTGCATCGTCATGGCGAAGGAGGCCGTTCCGCTGGAAATGGAGGAGTCGACATACCCTATGCCGCCCCACGTTGCGCTTGAAACAGGCGTGAGCGTGATGGAATAGGCTGTCGTGGAGGGAGAAACGGAGTAGGCCAGCGAAACAGAAGTTATCGCGGTGGAGTCCGTCGCTTCAAGCGAGAGCGATATGGAGCCGGATTTTGTCGGCTGCGCCGTAAGATAGGTGAGCTTGGCCGTAGGGCTTGTGGTGTCAACAGTGAAATTTGTCGTCTTCACGGCGGTGTTCGTGGCCAGATCCACCGCGGTTGCCGTTATGGCGGCAGTGCCCTCATATCCCGGCACCACAGTGTAGAAACCCTGCCAGGTCCATGTCATGGTGGTCACGGGCAGCATTGTCAGTGTGGTTGTGGAAGACTGACCATTCTGGATGACCGTCACGGCCGGCGTGGCCTGAAGCTGGGCCGGGGATTGCACTGTTATGGTCCGCGGACCCTGCGGCGCGGGGTCCTTGTCGATTGAAACCGAGAGGGTGGGGGGTGTCGATATCAGGATGATGGAGTCGGATGTTACGGCGGATTCAAGTCCGGACGCGGCTTTTACCTGCATATAGACCGTTTTTGTTCCGTCCCCGGACGAAAGATACCAGGTGCAGGATGAGGTCGCGGTCACATAGGAGCCGAGATTGGCGGGAGAATCGTTCCCAAACCGCATAAGCGTTATGGGGCTTCCCCCGGCGCTCTGGGTAATCGAGATCTTGACCGTGGACGTGCTCGCGTGGAGGGCTGCGTCATTTATGGACATGGCCGCATGAGGCTCCACCATGTCCAGTGTTATGGAGGAGCTTATGGAGGTCGACGCGGAAGTATTGCCCACTCCGTCCTTGTATTGTGCGTAGACGGTGTGAGCCCCGGCCGTGGGCCCTATGGTGAAGTATGCGTACGTAGAATAGTCAACCCAGTCGGTCCAGGTGGTTCCGTTTTCCGAAAAACGCATGTTTTCCACGCCGGTCGTGTCCGTGGCGGACAGGGACAGGGCCAGCACGGTGGAGGTGGAATAGGTCGCGCCGCCGTTCAGCGCTATGGTTCCGGTCGGAGGGGTGTCATCATTCACCACGTCAACGGTAATGTCCCGTGAAACCTGCGTCGCGCCCATGTTGATGGAATTCGCGTAAAAGGTCAGCGTATAGGTGCCTATAGATGATGGCGCGGTTAAGGAGAACGTGGAGCTTGAGACAGTTCCGGAGCTGTTCAGGTTTCCTATATAGTTGCTCTGTCCCAGTTCTCCGCCGAAGGAACTTAAACTGTTTGGCTTCAGTGTGACACCGGCGGCTATGCCTCCGCCGGAGTTCGTCACCGTCTGGCTGGGAGAGAATGACTGCGACGGCTTCGCGTAATAGTGGGAGCGTCCGCTAAGGGTAAGGCTGGGCTGGGTATAGTAGGCCTTGGCGACGAAGGCATAGCGCACGGAAGGAACCAGCGGCGAGGTGGGCCAGGACTTTGCGTAAATCCTCACCTGCCAGTTGCCGGGGGTGGGGTCATCCAGAATTATCTTCTCTATGGGGCTTTCCCCGGTGACTCCGGTCGCCAGTCCGCCCCAGTAGAAGCCGTCGCCCGCGTCGGAATAGCCGCCCCAGTCCGTTCCGTCCGGATTGCGAATGGTGAGGTCCAGGTTGTTCATGATGCTGGCGCCCGGGTAGTCATTGTATGCCATGGTTATGGCGACACGCTTGGTTCCGGACGCAATAGGCAGGTCCCACGTCTCGGCCTCTCTGGAACCCTGCGTAAGTATGCTGATATGCTCGGTTATCTTTTCGCTTTCGCCGGGGACATCATAAAGTATATTGATAGGTTCAACAAGGCCGTAGCCAACGCTGGTGTTGGCGTAGCCTGCCCGTGAAGGGGCTCCCGCGTTTCCCGCCAAGGGCAGCGCGCTGTTGATAAGCCACGCTTTAGCCCATTCCGTGAATCCGCTGAAAGTTTTCTTGAACTGCAGCAGGTACGCCGCCGCGCCGGTGACGTGCGGTGCCGCCATGCTGGTTCCCGCCATCTTAAGGTAATAAGGGTCTGATGGCCAGGAACTGTAGCCTGTGGTCAGATTGTAGTTTACCGAAACAATGCCGTAGGTGCTGGAGGACGGGTCGGTTTCATACATGCCGCCGGGAGCCACCAGTTCCGGCTTCAGGCGCAGGGACGTCTTGGTCGGGCCCAGACTTGAATAGGACGCGATAGTTCCGATTCGAAGGAGAGCGGTTGAAGGGTCGGTGACATACTGTATCGCGCCTACGGAGAGCACATTCTTGCCCGTGGCGGGATTCTCCACCGTCTGCGCCCCTTTATCACCGGCGTTTCCCGCGGCGAAGATGTTGAGCATCGGATAGGAATTGTCAGAGGAATAGGAGTCTATCTCTTCCGTGACGCTGTCGTAGCCGTAGTCGTCGTCACAGCCCCAGGAATGGTTGCTTAACTGTATCCCGGCGGAGCGGAAAGCGGTGAAGGCCTGCGTGTGGTCTGAATAAGTTGATTCTTCTCCCACGCCGCGTATCATGTAGATTCTGGCGGCGGGAACCATACCCTTCGCGTTGTGGGTGCCGTCTATCAGGCGGCCTCCGCGCGCGGCTATGATGCCGGCCACATGCGTTCCGTGCCCTTCCGCGTCGCCCAGATTGGAGCGGGTGTCGAACATCGTGGAGGGTAGTTCGTAGGCGTTTGTTATTGAGACGCCGGTGTCATAGACGCCTATAGTGATGTCCGTGCCAGTAAAGGCCGTGCCGAACGTTCCGGCATTTATGGCGGGACCGGCGATCATCTTGCGCGAATCCTCCGGCCAGAAGTTGGCTGCCAGAGGCTTCGTGCTTTGCTTCGCGGCCACGGAACGAACCCATGATAGTGCCGCCACATTGGGAAAGCCGTTTCTTGTCAGGCTGACCTCATAAGACGAGAGGAAGGAATTCTCGCGTATTATTTGTATGCCAAGAGAATCAAGGTCCCGCCTGTATTCATCCTTCAGCGGGCCGAAGGCGTATACCGTGGCCCTTCCGAAAGCTCCTTCCTTTTTCGTGGATGAGTACTTGTATTCATCCAGATACGGCCCTGCCCAGCGGACGAAGGAAAGCACGGAAATCTTCTGCGCGGCCTCCGTGGAAAGGAAAGCCGCGACGGCTGTCGGGGCAAGCTGTTTATAAAAGACAGCCCCTGTGTCGAAAAATGCGATTTTGTCCTCGATGGAAAGCGGTCGGTCGAACTGGATTATGGCCATCTGTCCGGCGGAGGGGTTCGCGCTGGCGCTCCTGAGCGCGGTCGCGCGGGAAGGGGCGGTTAGCAGGGATTGCTCGAATCCCCTCTTTCCGGTCAGCGTCGCGCCCGGAAGGGGAATGGTAAAGTCTGTCGCCTTTGCCCTGGATGCCTGGGTGGAAAGCGCAGCCGAGCGCGAAGTTCTGTAGCGGCGCAGGGCCCTGGCGGCGGCCGCCGGGTCTGCCCCAGTAAGGGACTTGTTAAGTGTCTCGACCGCTTCGTCCCCGGCGGGAACGTTTTCCAGTGCGTAATGGTCCATTAGCCGGGGGGCGGCTGAGGCTGCCGGCAAAAAAGCGGAGGCCGCGGACAATGCCGCGGCGAAAGCGAATATTATCTGAGATTTGCCCTTTCCCATTTGTAATATTACAATTATACCCTATTATAGCGGGAGCCGCCCTGATGTTTAGAACCGCAGGTATTTGCTAGACTTTACATGCTTTAAGCGAATGGTGACGGG
>CAYPTM010000189.1:0-5441 GCA_964413345.1 uncultured Elusimicrobiales bacterium | reverse complement strand
AGGGGAGGGAGAAGCTGCTCTCCATGATACCGCTTGGCAGATTCGCCGAATGCGAAGACATTGCCCGTGCTGTAGTCTTTCTTTCCGGGCCGGACTCGGCCTACATCACAGGCACAGTGTTACCCGTCAACGGCGGACTTTATATTTAACAGCAGCACCTCAGGAGGAAGTCATGGCAGTGGCCAACATAGATGAAAGGGTGAAAAACATTATCGTCGAGCAGCTGGGCGTCGAGGCAACCGAAGTGGTGCCGCAGGCCCAGTTCGTGAACGACCTCGGGGCGGACTCCCTGGACACAGTGGAGCTCATCATGGCTCTTGAGGAAGAGTTCGACATGGAAATCCCTGACGAACAGGCAGAGAAAATCAAGACCGTGGGCGAAGCACTCGACTACATCAAGGCCCACGCGCGCAAATAACACGGCAGATATCAATCCCGCCGGCGGCATGAGCGCCGCCGGACGGGACAAGATGCGCTCACTTGAAGAAAAGTTAGGCTATCGCTTCAGCAACGCGGAGCTTTTGCGTCATGCGCTGACGCACAAATCGTACGCTTCGGAAACGAGGAGCAGCCGCTACAACGAACGGCTGGAATTCCTCGGGGACAGCGTGCTCGGTTTGTGCGCGGCGCATTTCGTTTATGACGCCGACCCCGACTGCATGGAAGGACGCCTGGCCAAGCTGAAAAGCAGGCTGGTGTCGAAACCCGTGCTGGCGCAGTGGGCGGCAAGCCTGAACCTGGGGCAGTACCTGTACCTGGGCGCGGGAGAGGAAAGCGGCGGCGGCAGGAACCGGGAAAGTATACTCGCCAACGCGATGGAAGCCGTCCTCGGCGCCATGTACCTCGACGGCGGGCTGGCCCCGGTCATGCCTTTCGTGCGCGGCGCGCTCGCCAGAATGCAGACCGAGCACATGGCGGACGACGTGGACCACAAGAGCCGCCTTCAGGAAATCATACAGAAACGCAGCAAGACCACGCCGGAATACGAAGTCACCCAGACCGTTGGGCCGGAGCACAACAAGACCTTCACCGTTACGGTAAGGCTCGGCTCCGCCACGCTCGGCACTGGGAAGGGCCGCAACAAGAAGGAAGCCGAACAGTCCGCGGCGAAGGACGCGCTTGCAAGGGAAGAGCGCCAGGGCCTGGCATAGGAGCCTGGTCACGGTCCAGTTTTCAGCCATGAAAGCCGGACGCTGAACAGGCCCCGGGCCTTCAATCCTCCATTTAAACAACTTACAGACGGAGCCGCCATGCATTACGACCTTACAGAAACGCAGCAGTCCATAATGGAACTCGCCTACGAAATCGCCGTCAAGAAGATAAAGCCGGTGCGGGCGCAGTATGACCGCGAGGAAAAAATGCCCTGGCCCATAGTCGACGAATTCCGCAAGGCGGACCTTTACGGCCTCTATATACCGGAATCCTGCGGCGGCATGGGCGGCGGCGTGACCGACCTCGCCCTCGCCGTGGAGCAGCTTTCCCGCGTGGACGGCGGCATAGCCCTCGCGCTGGCCACCAGCGCGCTCGGCGCCATGCCCATACTTCTGTGGGCCACGGCGGAGCAGCGCGCCAAATGGCTGCCAGACATCGCCTCCGGCAAGAAGCTGGCGGCCTTCGCGCTGACGGAAGCCGAGGCCGGCTCCGACGCGTCATCGATTAAGACAACCGCCGTCAAGGACGGGGATTTCTACGTCATAAACGGCTCCAAGCACTTCATTTCCTCCGGCGAGGCTGCGGAATACTACACCGTCGCCGTCAGCACCAACCCGGCGCGCGGCGCGCGCGGCATCACCCTCATCGTCGTAGAAAAGGGCACGCCCGGCTTCACCTTCGGAAAGAAGGAGGAAAAGCTCGGCATACGCGCCAACCCGACCTACGAGCTCAATTTCGAAAACGTCCGCGTCCCCATAGCCAACCGCCTCGGCGCGGAAGGCACGGGCCTGCTCATCGTGCAGGAAACCTTCGACTATTCCCGCCCGGGAGTCGCCTCACAGGCCATAGGAATAGCCCAGGGCGCGCTTGACGAAACCGTCCCCTACCTGCGCACACGCAGACAGTTCGGCCAGCCGGTTTCCTCATTCCAGGCCATACAGCACAAGCTCGCCGACCTCGCCACCAAGGTGGAGGCGGGCCGAGCCATGCTTTACAACGTCAGCCGCGCCATGGACAAGGAGCTGCTTCCCGCCATGGAAAACGCCGTGGCCAACAACACCACGGTCCATGACGAGCTGAAAAAGCTCAAGACCAAGCGCTGGACCAAGGAAGCGGCGATGGTGAAACTTTTCTGCTCCGACACCGCGATGGAAGTTTCGGAACAGTGCGTCAGCCTCTGCGGCGGAATCGGCTACATGAGCGACTTCCCCGTTGAGAAATATATGCGCGACGCGAAGATAACCCAGATATACGAAGGCACCAACATGATACAGCGCAACGAAATCGCGGCGGCGCTCATCAAAGAATACGCCTCACAGGAGTAGACCATGCACATAGCCGTCTGCGTAAAGCAAACGCCTGCGGGCACAAACATCCGTGTCGACGAGAAGACCGGCTGCCTCATCCGCGAAGGCGTGGAATCGGCCATAAACCCTTTTGACGAGTTCGCCGTGGAAGAAGCGGTGCGGCTCAAGGAAAAGAACCCCGGCTCCATAGTTTCCGTCATAACCATGGGCCCGCCTCAGGCGGCGGATGTACTGAAGGAAGCCATCGCCCGCGGCTGCGACAAGGGCTACCACCTGTGCGACAGGGGCTTCGCCGGTTCCGACACCTGGGCGACAAGCTACACCCTGGCCAAAGGCATAGAGAAGCTGGCCGAGACCGCAGGCAAGGTCGATCTGGTAATCTGCGGAAAGCAGACCAACGATTCCGACACGGGCCACATCGGTCCCCAGATTGCCACCTGGCTCGGCTGGCCCAACACGGCCTTCGTGCGCAAGGTGGAGAATTTCGACGCTTCGTCCATAAGGGTCCAGCGCCTGATGGAAGACGGGTACGATACCATAGAGATGCCCACCCCCGCGCTTATAAGCGTCATAAAGGAAATAAACACTCCCCGCATA
The DNA here is from genome assembly GCA_964413345.1 of uncultured Elusimicrobiales bacterium. Taxonomy (GTDB): domain Bacteria; phylum Elusimicrobiota; class Elusimicrobia; order Elusimicrobiales; family Elusimicrobiaceae; genus CAYPTM01. The sequence goes on along the minus strand of CAYPTM010000189.1, from coordinate 2,385 downwards.
GCCTCGCTCAAGGGCAGAATGGCGGCCAAGAAAGCGGTCATGACGGTCTGGACGCCGGCCGACATAAAGGCCGACCCGGCGCGGCTTGGTTCCAATTCCCCGACGTCGGTAGTACGCTGCTTCACCCCGCAGGCGCGCACCGGCAGCACCCGCATCGAGGGGGCGACCCCGCAGGAAAAGGCGAAGAAGCTGGTCGCCCTCCTTAAAGAGCAGAAGGTGATATAGCATGGCAGAGATAAACATTCGCGAAGAAAAATGCACCGGCTGCGGCTACTGCGCAAAGGTCTGCCCCGCCGCCTGCATAGAGATGAAGCCCTCCGAGGAGGCCAGAACATCCTCGAAAGGCAAGGTTCCCTTTCCCAAGCTGGCTGTCATAGACAAGGCGAAGTGCATACTGTGCAAAGCCTGTGTTGAAGCCTGCAAAAAGCTCAACGCCGACGCGCCGGACAAAAACCTTTTCGCCGCAATCGAACTGACCGAAAGCGCGGCCCCGAAAAAGGATATATCCGCCCACAAGGGCGTGTGGGTTTTCGCGGAAGAGCTGCACGGCACGCTCTCTCCCACGGCATACGAGCTTCTTTTCATCGGACGGAAGATAGCGGACGATCTCGGCCAGGAACTGTGCGCCGTAACCATGGGCAAGGACGTGACCAAGTTCGCGCAGGACCTGATAGCGCACGGCGCGGACAAGGTTTACGCCATAGACCACCCCGCCCTTGAGAACTTCCTTGACGACCTGTACTGCGGCGCGCTGGCGGAGCTCATACTCTCCCGCAAGCCCAATAAATTCATACTGCCGGCAACTACGATAGGACGCTCGCTCGCGGCTAAAACGGCCATACTTACCGACACCGGCCTCACAGCAGACGCGACAGACCTCGTAATCGAGAAGTCTACAGGCCTTCTCCACGCCACCCGCCCCACTTTCGGTGGCAACCTGATGGCGACCATAGTGTGCAAGCACTCCCGCCCGGAGATGTGTTCCCTGCGTCCCATGACGTACCCGAAAGCCGCCAAGGATGCCAGCCGCAAGGGCGAGGTAGTGAACATTCCCTTCGACCCGGCGAAGCACACCACAAAGGCAAAATTCGTCAGCTTCACGCCGGAGGAAACCGAGGAGATAGACATCGGCGCGGCGGAAGTCATAGTAGCTGGCGGAAGGGGCATGGCAAAAGCGGAGGCGTTCTCCTCGCTGAAGGAACTGGCCCATCTTCTGAACGGCGCGGTGGGCGCGTCGCGCGCGGCTGTTGACGCGGGCTGGATAGGCTACCGCCACCAGATAGGCCTGACCGGCAAGACGGTGAAGCCGAAAGTCTACTTCGCCGTAGGCATATCGGGGCAGGTGCAGCACATGGCTGGCATGTCTTCGTCCGACGTAATCATAGCCATCAACAAGGACCCGGACGCACCGCTCATGCAGCAGGCCACCTACGCCGTTGAAGGCGACCTCAACGAGCTTGTTCCCGCTCTGGTGGAAGAGCTCAAAAACGCGCGCAAGTAAAAACGCGCATATTTAAGTGAAAGCCCCGCCCTTGAACAAGGGCGGGGCTTTTCATTATAAGAAAACAACAATTTCAGCGAATGATCCCGGAACGGGCCAGGGAATCCGTCTCTTTTCTTGCACGGGTTATCTTGGACAGCGCCTCCCGGTAGAAGAACGCGGCAGGGAGGGGGTATTTGGCTACGCCCTCCTTGACCGCCTGTTCCCCGACGACTGAGGCTACGCGGGCGAAGACTTCCGCGTCAGTCATGGTGGGAAGGATGTGGTCGTCAGAAAAGCCGTGTTCCCTGCCGCAACGGGCGAGCTCGTAAGCCGCGGCGAGGCACATGCCGTCGGTTATGCGGCGGGCCCCGCTGTCCAGCGCGCCGCGCATTATTGAAGGGAAGGCAAGGGAATTGTTGACCTGATTGGGCCTGTCGCTGCGGCCGCTGGCGGCTATGCGCGCGCCGGCCTTTTTGGCCTCCTCCGGCATTATTTCCGGCGTGGGATTCGCCAGAGAAAAGACTATCGGGTCCTTAGCCATTTCCGAGACCCAGCCCGGCTTTATCACGCCCGGTCCGCACTTGGCGGCGGCGCAGACCGCATCGGCCCCGCGCATGGCTTCGCGTATGCCGCCGGTCAGTCCGGCGCGGTTCGTGGTGCGGCATACGCGCCAGAGAAGCGGATATTTTTTAAGGTCCTTGCGGAATGGCCCGATGATGCCGTCCTTGTCCACGAACACCAGGTTCGCGGGGGGAACGCCCGCCGCCATCAGGAGCATTCCCGCGCGGAGGTTGGCGGCGCCGGCCCCGACCATGGTTATGCGGGCCGTCTTAAGGGAACGGCCGGTGCGCATGAGCGCGTTAAGCATGGCCGCCAGTATGACGACATCGGTGCCCTGCTGG
>CAYPTM010000188.1:0-5567 GCA_964413345.1 uncultured Elusimicrobiales bacterium | reverse complement strand
GGGCGGGGGGAGTGAAGGCCCTTAAGGCGTCGGAGGTCGGTTCCGGGGCGGGTTCTCCGAATATGACGGGCCTGCGTGACTTCGGCTCGCAGTCCGCGCGTCCCGCTCTGGCCGCCATGCCTTCCGGCCTGTCCAAGATGGGCAATACCGCTTCTCGCTCCGGCGGCGGAGTTTCCGCTTCCATGGGGGCGGCACGCAGTGGAATGCAGGTGCAGGTCCGCGACGGGGAAGGGCCCGTGGCTGGTGCTAAGCCCGATGGACGTTCCACCAAGTCCGTATTCAATGCGCTCAAGCAGGGCGCGAAAATAGCCATGATGGGCGCGCAGAGCGGCTCAATGGACACGGCCTCCCAGTGGAATACCTCGGTGTTCGACGGCGGTCAGCAGACCAACAGGAGCATAGATTATGGCGGCAAGGGCGCCGCGCTGGACAAGTTCGACCCCAAGAGCGTTCCGGGCTATCTCCGCGAGGATGCCCTCAAGCTCAGTTCCGTGGACACGCTCAACGTGCCCAAGGTTGGCGAACTGTCGGACAATGCCGCTGCTTCCGCGGCCGACCCGAAGAACAAGAAAAAGAACAAGCAGTCCATGAGCATGAACGGCGGACTCTACGGCGGGGCGTCGGGCCTTTTGAGCCCTTCCGGTTCGGACGAGGAAGGCACAGATGAGGATGCTGCGACTACTAGAGGCGGAACGGAGGCGGGTGCCGGCGACAACAGCCAGTACCAGTTCTCATTCGACGGCTTCTCCCTGGATTACGGAGCCTATGGGACCGGGGATTACGACAGCTATCTGGACGGCTTCGAGATTTGCGAGCCCCCTGTCACCAACTCCTTCATCGACAGTTCGTATACAGTCGATGACGGCACCGGGTGCATGCACCTGTGCAATGAAACTTCGTGTGAAATGAGCTGCTATGCATAAAGAAGGCATCGTGAAATGCGCCGCCGCAGTAGTTCTGGCCGCGGCGGCGGTCATCCCGGCGGGGTGCTCCAAAAGCCCCGCCGACGAGGTCGTTGATCTGTTCATGAAGCATGACGCCGCGGCGGTTTCTGAAAGCAAGCTCCGCGCCGCCATCAAGTCCGAAGCAAAGGACGGGCTCAAGTATTTCGACAAGAACGCCGATGTCATAAGCCTTGTTCACCAGCGCATGGCCGTCTCCAGGATGCTGGGTTCAAAGGTCGGCGTCGGTCTTCTGATAGCTTCGTCGGCGGAAGGGTTGCACATATCCCGCGTGCTGCCGGGCTCGCCGTCTATGGAGGCCGGACTGCGTGACGGGGACAAGGTGCTTGCGATAGCCGGCTACAGCGCGGCGAACATGACCGTGGCCCAGGCTCATGAACTGCTGGCGGGCAAGGTCAATACCCCTGTAGAAGTTGTGATAGGCCGCCTTGACGAGCAGAGACAGAAGAGGATGCTCAAGTTCCAGGTGCAGCGCAAGGCGTTCAAGCTGCCCAATGTGTTCTCTTCTTCCGAGCAGGGGGTCGGCTTTCTGCGGCTGGTAAACTTCTCCGCTGATACCGGTAAGGAAGCCGCAAAGGCGATGGAAAAACTTGCCGCTTCCGGAATCTCTTCGCTGGTAATAGACCTTCGCTTCAACCAGGGTGGTTATATGGACGAGGTGGCTCAGGTGCTGAAGCTTTTCGTGGGAGAAGGCAAGGTTCTTTACAAGGCGCAGGCCCGCAATCCTGAATATGCCGAGGAAGTAAAGGCCGACCTGGCCCCTGCGCCTTACGCGGCCATGAAGATTGCCATTCTCGTCAACAAGGAAACGGCTGCCGGAGCGGAAATAATGGCCCTCTCGCTAAAAGAGAATTCAGGGGCTATACTAGTAGGGGCACAGACTTTGGGATTCGTGTCTGTGCAGAAGTCCTTTAAGTTGAAAGATGGGCGGTTTCTGCGGCTGACGGTCAGCAACATGACACCCCCATCAGGTATTAGTGTAGCTAATACCGGCATTTCTCCGGATATGGGGCTTAGTGTTCCAACCCCGACGGAGGAGAGCATAGTCAGATTTTGGATACAGCATCCGGAAAAGCCCATGCCGGGCGACCCATACTTTGAGGGCGCGCTTAAAGCCTTAGGCAAGGCGTAAACGCGGAGGGGTTATGAAAACGAACGTTAATACGGAAACACTGACGCCTGCTCAGAAAGTGGAGCGAAATCAGGAAAGACAGGAAAAGAAGGTCTTTTTCATGATTCTGCTGGGGTTCCTGTCTGTTTCAAGCGGCGTGATGATTTACTTCGGCGCGCGCGCCCTTACGGGGCTTGCGTCGCGTCCCAATGCCTCCCTTGGCGAAGGTGTCGCTTCGGTGGGCGCCATGCTGTTCGGTGACTCGGAAGACGCGGATGAGGCGGCGGAAAAGCTCACCAAGCCCAATCCTTTCGAGGAACCGAAGGCGTTCTTCAACGATACTACCGGGGCTGCGGCTGGCGCGGCCGGTTTGTCCGCCGTAGGTGGCGTGGGCAATTCTTCCGCCGGGGCGGGCAAGAGTGGTGTTCCGTTCGCGGGTCCTTCGGATAAAACCGCGGCGGCCGGCAAGCTGGGCGGCGCTCTTTCGGGCATAGGCGGGGGTGGCAGCGGTTCGAAGTCGGCTGGGCCCCTTTCCGGCAATTCCTCGTCTTCCAAGAATGGCAGCGGTTTCAACATCGGAGCGCCCGGCAATCGCGGCGGGCTGGATCAAAAGGCGCAGGGGCGCGGCACTCTGTCTGCCCTTAAGAACGCCGCCAATACGCTGTACAAGTCAGCGCTCAGCACCTCCGCACAGGATAAGCGGGCGGCGGGCGCTCTCGTGTATGACGGTGCGGCCAAGAGCAAGTCCGGCGCGGAGGCGCAGTTCTCCGGCGCGATGGTAAAGCTGGACAGCGTGAACAGTTCCGCCACCGACCTCAAGGATCACAATCCCGGCTCGCTTTCCGTTCCTGACGTTGGTAAGCCGGTCAGTGACATGGACGCCACCAAGAAGGCTATTGATGTCGCTGTTAAGGATGCGTTAAAAAAAGCTATGGATTCCAGTACCGTTAATTCCATGTATTCCGGCGCGGCGGGGAATCTTTCCGATAATATCGATCGCGGCTCCAGCAGTACCCCTCCCCCGACGCTGTCTGACAAGGGATATCAGGAGATAGAGAAGTTCACATATCCTGATGGGCAGCCCGATGTGAAAATCGTTGACTGCGTCAGTCCTGGCAACTGTACTGTAACTTGGGGGCGTGACGGTTTTCAGGTGAAGGTTGTCAATAATGTTGTAGTCAGTGCCGTGGAAGATGGCAAGACACTGAATTGCTTGAAAGGCGAGTGCGCTCCAGCCGCGGAAACAATTGGCGGAGGGGCAACGCCTACCGATCCTACTAGCAATTTGTACAGTCTGCCAGGGGCTAAGCAATAACTTGGACAAGTCAACTATATATGTACCTGTACAAAATGGCACTTGACAAGACTCGCTCGGCCCTCTATACTATTGGTGAAGATTGAAAATCAGCTGTGGTGTTGTCCCCTTAGCGTGAGCGGAACTTCAGTTTCCGGGTCATGCAAGGGCGGTGGTTTTTTTTGAGGGTATCCATATGCCGATGACGGTTATAAGCAGCAAGAAAAAGAACAAACGCGCCCAGTATGCCATAATGGGCGGCGTCGGCGTTACACTGGTGGGCATCTGGATATGCCTGCCGCTGATGAACAGTTCTTCCCTGGATTCCAGAGCGAAGACCAACTTCGTGACCAAAAAGGCCGATATGCGCAACCTCGGCGGGGAAATCCAGCTTGAGGGGCAGGCCCCGGGACAGGCTCTTACGGGGGAAATGATAAACAACCCCGCCATGTCGCAGAATGCCCCGTCCGGTCTCTATCAGTCCGCCACTTCCAGTGAAGCCATACGTTTTGATGAAGCCCAGGTGCCCACCACAGATGCGTCTTCTTCCGGTTCCGGTGTTTCTGCCGGTGGTGGCGGTGGTGGTGGGGCGTCTTCCGGGGGAGGCGGGGGCGGCGGTTCCGCCGCATCCGCTGTTGGTGCGGGGAAGGGTAAGCTTACTTCCATGCCCGGCCTCGGTGGGACTTCCGGCGGGTCCAGCTCGGCAAGCGCTCCCGTGAACTCGCAGAAGCAGTTCGGCTCAGGTGCCGCGAAAAATGATTTCTCTCCCGTGGCGAATCTTCCCAAAGGCGGCAAGACCGACGGCAAGCTTATGCAGTCGCTTAAGAATGCAAGTGCTTTGGGCGACAAAGCCGCCGCGGCCAAGGCGATGGACGCCTCCAAGGGTTTGGCCAGTTCCGCTTTTGACGGTGGCAATGTCAAAAACGCGAATCTTAATACCGGTCTCGAGCAGGATGCTTCCCAGGGTGCGGTTGGTCTCAGCGAGGCGATGGACCAGACCATCAAGGATTTGAAGGCGAATGACAAGACCCTTGATAATAAGAAATTCAATATTCCAAAGCCTACTGAAAAAGAGGCAGACGAGGAAGACGAATTCGCTAAGGAAATTTTGAAGATGGTTCTTCAGACCGCTATTTCCAGCATGCTTGGACCTATGTTCGGCGCAATCGGGCAGGCTATGGCTCTTGGTATAAACAAGGACTGGAAAGCGCCGAAGAGTTAGGCTGGATGTTTTTGTTAAGAGGCTGGTGATGCTGTAAAATTCGGATGAGGGGAAGGAATTTAAGGAGGATGTATGAACACTAATACCTTCAGAAAGAAGGAAGATAAAAAGGGCGGGCTCGCCGGGCTGCTTTCTGGCCTTTTCGGCGGAGGTTCGTCCAGCGCTGGCGGGGGCGCTCTCGGCGGTTTGGGAAGCCTCTTCGCCAGCAAGGCCGGAATCATGGGCGTGCTGCTTGGCGTGGCCACCATATCGGCCGGTGTGGGTGTGGTTTACAATTTCGTAGGCCCGTCCTCCAAGCCGATTTACAACCAGGCGCTCTTCCAGGGCGGCGGTTCGAGTGACTTCTCGTCCGACCAGTCCGCGCGCGGGGCGCAGGCTGTTTCTTCGCCGGGACTTTCCTCTCCTTCCCTGGATATGGTGCGCCAGGAGGCCAAGAAGGAATTCGCCGCGCCGGCAGCGGCTCCCGCGGCGGCTGACGCTGCCAAGACTGAAGAGGCAAAGGCCAATGCGGCGGCCGAAGGCGGAGCGGACAATTCCGCCGAAGCGCCTGCCAACCCGCTTGCCAACAGCTCGGCTGGGCCCTCCTCCTCGTTCAAGAAGGCTTCTTTCGGCCAGACCGGCAATATGCCGAAGCTGAACAGCGGCGGGTCCGGAATGGCCGGCGGCATCGGCATGGGCTTCCAACAGGTCTCCCGTAATTCTGCCCAGGCCCCCAATGCCAGCGCGGCGCTTTCCGCTATTAACGCCGGGAAGGGCAAGACTGGAGCTGTCAAGACCGCTTCGCGCGCGGCCGGCAACTATGGCAAGAGAAGCGCCTGGAGCCAGGCCAAGGGCATAGCAAAGAAATCCGGTTCCAACAAGAGCTCCACGATGGAAGGTTCCAAGAGCTCGGTGGACTGGGACAATGGTTCCAGTGGCAATGTCAGCGCGGTTGACTCTGCCGGCGTAAGCGCGGGCGGCACGGGCAGCGGCGGCACA
>CAYPTM010000187.1:1319-5588 GCA_964413345.1 uncultured Elusimicrobiales bacterium | reverse complement strand
TATGAATTCCGCCCAGGGATGGTTGACGCTGAACAGATAGGGGCTTATTACGCTGCCGCCGGAAAAAAGAGTCTTCCAGAAAATCAGCGAGATAAACCCGAAAAACACAAAAAGAGGCAGGCCTTCCGCGAAAAACCTGAAACCTTCAGGTTTGGAGCTGAAGACGCCAGACGGGTGTCCCGTTCTTCTCAAATCCATAATGTAACATTGTATACATATCGCGCGTTGAAGGCAATGCCGTGAATAAATACGCGAATTAGCGCTCCTGCGCGGCATCCTGACGACATTCCCCTTCCGATTGGAATATGGGGATGCCGTCCGAACGCTCCGGAAGTTCCATTGTTAATTGCGGCATTCTCCCATGCAATGGCGCGGGGTGTTTCCGGACGGGGGACTAAAGGCCCGGTCGCGGACAGGACCATGCGCTCATGCGCGGAGGCGCGTAATTGGATAGAATATGTATGGAAACAATATTTCAAGGGGGCTCTTATGAAGATTAGTTGCGGGAAAATGGCGCTGCTTTCCGCTCTGCTGCCATGCGTGGCGGCCACAACTGCTGTTGCCGGTTCCCTGGAGGACAGTCTTAAGGCGGACTCCAGGTCTGAAATTTACGGCCCGAAGGATGACAGGCTCAATCTGTCCGACCTGTCCTCCGATGACGCGAAGGACATCGACCCGGCCCTTCTCGCGAAACTGCGGACAGCAGCCGACTCCGTCGCCGCGCTGTTCAAGTCGGACCAGGTTTCCGGCGGGAATCTTACGCTTTACCCCTACACGGAAAAACTGCACAACAAGTACCAGCTTTGCAAGGACGTGCGCTTCCGCGAGGAGAAGACCGGCTCGTTCTGTTCCGGTTCCCTTATAGGCCCGAACCTGATACTTACCGCCGGACACTGCGTACTTGATCAGGACGAATGTGATTCGACCAAAGTGGTCTTCGGATGGGAAATAAAGGAAAAGAACGGCGCGACCCCTGCCGCCGTAAATGAAAGCGACGTCTACTCCTGCAAGAAAGTCCTCCGGGCTTTCTATCTGGACATGATGCCGGAAAATCCCAAAGACAAGGACAAGCTGGATTATTCGGTCATAGTTCTTGACCGCGAGGTGAAGGACCGCAAGCCTCTTGTCCTGAACCGCAAGGGGAACATAAAGCCCGGCACGAAACTGGCCGTAATCGGACATCCCGCCGGTCTGGCAAAAAAGATAATACCGGCAGGGAAGGTCCGCAGCACGGCGAGCAAGATATACTTCACCACGGATCTGGACACCTTCGTGGGCAATTCCGGCAGCCCCGTGTTCAATATAAATACCATGCAGGTGGAAGGCGCGCTGGTGCGCGGCGGCACGGACTACGTCGTCATCACTCCGGCCGCGAACGTGGAGGCCGTGAAACAGGACTGGATAGTGCAGCGCTACGGCTATGACGTGGAAGCTTCGACCGGGAGCGAGACCTGCATCAAGTATCACAACTCCCCGCAGGAAGGCGGCCGGGGCGAAGACGTGACGCGGGCTTCGGTTATCGCAAGACTGGTCAGCCGAGCCATCAGCGAGGAGAATAAAAAGAAGGTCAAGGTCCCCCAAACCGGGAAAAAAGCGGGCAAAGCCCTCTCCGAAGGCATGAAATCCCTGCAATAGCGCTTCGAAAACCTAACTTGCGCCCGGACAGCGTTGCTGTCCGGGCTTTTTCCTGTCCCGTTGCGCTCCAACAATACAAATATTGATTACTGACGTGGGCCTTTGGACCTATTATCAAAGGGGTCATTGCTCACATGCGGAGAATCGCCCTTTCATGTATAATCATAGTGTTAGGGACTATTGTTTCGCCATGGAGAACTAAACTTATGAAACGCCCAGAAACCATAACCGCTTTGCTCGCCGCACTGATACTGTCCGGCATTACCGCCGCTTCGGCCCAGAACGGCCTTTCCGGCCTCAGCACCGCGCAGAAGGAAATATACGGCGACAACGACCTTTTGAACCTGTCCGATGTTAATGGCAAGGGCGGCTCCGTGACGTCAGCCATCCCCCCGGAACTCTCGGCCAAACTGGCCGCCTCCGCGGATTCCGTTGTGGCCCTCTTTAAGACGGAGGACATCGCCGCCAACGGCAGGCTCACCCTGCAGCCTTTCAAGACATCCCTGGATGAAACACTCTCTCTCTGCCCCGGCTCGGCCTTCGAAAACGAGAAGACCGGTTCGTTCTGCTCCGGCTCGCTTATAGGCTCCAACCTGATATTGACGGCCGGGCACTGCGTTCGCACGCTTGACGAATGCATGCAGACCAAGGTGGTTTTCGGCTGGAGCATAAAGGAAAAGGACGGCAACACCCCTGAGACCGTCAACACCGAGGAAGTCTATTCCTGTAAAAGCGTCCTCTCCGCCTACTATGATGACGATACGATAGAAAACCTGCCCGCGCACAAAAAACAGCTCGACTATTCCATAATCGTGCTGGACCGGGCTGTGAAGAACCACAAACCGCTGGAGTTCAACCGCGGCAAAATCGCCACCGGCACCAAGCTCGCGGTCATAGGTCATCCTGCCGGTCTTGCGCAGAAAATAATCCCGGGAGGCAAGGTTCGCACCAACACCGACCCCATATTCTTTGTTACGGATTTGGACACTTTCGGCGGCAATTCCGGCAGCCCCGTCTTCAACATAAGCACGATGAAAGTGGAAGGCGTTCTGGTGCGCGGCGGCACGGATTTCATAGAGGGCGAGACCGCAAGCGGACAGCGGTGCATGCAGTATCATGTTTCCGCCCAGGAGGAAGGCAAGGGAGAGGATGTGACCCGCTCCTCCGTGGTGGTGAAATACCTGGAGAGGAAAATAGCCGCTTCCAAGAAAAAACAGGTCAACACGACCGGTTCCGCCCGTCGCGCGAAATCCGTGATTTCGTCCGCGCTCGGCAAGTAGACTGCATGGGCCCATGGGCCTACTATGGAAATGTCCGCAAGTCCCATGCAATAACGTTCTTTTGTGGTAACATATAGCATCGCCGGCGTGGCTGGCAGCCTAAAAACAGAGAGGAACATATGACAAACACAAGACGCTCCATAATCACAGCATGTGCTATCGCGGCCACGTTTGCCGCCGTCCCCGCTTTTGCCGCCGCCGGCGATAAAGGCATCTATGGCAATGACGACCGCGTCGACGTGGTCAATGTCACAAACCCGACCATAAAGAAACTGACGGAATCCACCGTCGCGCTCTTCAAGGCCTCGGACGTCGACTCCAGTGGCAAGCTTACGCTCCAGCCCTTCAAGTCCTCCCTGCATGAGACTATCCAGCTCTGCAGCGACGTCAAGTTCTACAACCAGAACATCGGCGCTTTCTGCTCCGGCTCCCTCATCGGCGAGGACATGGTCATGACCGCCGGCCACTGCATACAAGACGCAGAGCAGTGCGCCCAGACCAAGATAGTTTTCGGCTTCGGGATACGGCAGGCCGGCAGCAATACCCCCGCTTCGGTGCCGGCCAGCGAAGTCTACTCCTGCAAGTCCGTAATCACGCAGGTGCTTGATGAGGAAACCAAGGCCGACTATGCCGTCATCCGCCTGGACCGCAAGGTGACAAACCACAAGCCTCTCGCGGTGGAGACCGGCGCGGCCGACAAGAGCCAGAAGGTGTTCGTCATCGGCCACCCGTCCGGCCTGGCGACCAAAGTCGCCGCGAACGGAAAAATGCGCGACGATTCCGACCCCAACTACTATGTCACCAATCTGGACACCTACGGCGGCAACTCGGGCAGCCCGGTGTTTTCGCAGTCGACCTATAAGATCATAGGCATACTGGTGCGCGGCGGCACGGACTATGTGCTGAAGGCCAACTCCAAGCCCCAGTGCATCACCAACTACGTAACCGGGGAAAATGCCGGACGCGGCGAAGATGTGACCAAGAGTTCGGTGGTCGTGAATGCCGTAAAGTTTGCTCTGGCCACGCAGAAAGTGAATTTAGGGGCGGCAGCAGCCAAGCAGCCCCAGCCAAAGCAGATCAACGTGCAGGCCGTTAAGGATGCGGGCGCGCTGCTCGGACGCTGATAAAGATTCGTAAAACGCAAAAAAGGCGGGACTTTTAAAGTCCCGCCTTTTCTTTTGCCCTGATAATCTTACTGGTGTTCAAGCTCCAGCTTTTCGAGTTCCTTGCCGTCTATCGCGGAATTCAGTTCCTTTATCTCTTCGCCCAGGCGCCGCACCTCTTCGAACTTTGAGTACATGGACGGGTCGCTCATCTTCGCGGTGAGATCCTCAACCTTTTTGCGGGCCGAGGC
>CAYPTM010000187.1:0-1309 GCA_964413345.1 uncultured Elusimicrobiales bacterium | reverse complement strand
TTCTGTATCTCCCTCTCCCTTCCCCGGCGCTGGGCCTTTTCCTCCTGCAGCTGTTCGTAGGAGGGCTTTTCGGCCTTTTCCTCAGGCTGCAGTGGAGGCAGGGGCGCGGGTGTTGATTCCTGATGGGCTGAGGCCTGCCTGTGGGCGAAGTATTCGTAATTGCCCGGGTAGAGCGTAACCTTGCCGCCTTCCACGTGCGCCACGTTGTTTGCCATGCTGTTGAGGAAAAAGACGTCGTGGCTTATGCAGCACACTGTTCCGTCAAAGTCCACCAGCGCGCCGGAAAGGGCCTCCACGCTGGCCAGGTCCAGATGGGTGGTCGGCTCGTCCAGCAGAAGCACGTTTGGCGGATCGAGCAGAAGTTTTACCAGCGCGAGACGGCTCTTTTCTCCTCCGCTGAGGTATTTGACCTTCTTGTATACCGCGTCCCCGGAAAAGAGGAATGTTCCGAGTATGGTGCGAACGGTCCGTTCGGCGTTCATGCGGGGGCAGTTCATCGCCTCCTCGAAAACAGTGCGGTTGGGGTCCAGCATGTCCAGCCGGTGCTGGGAATAATAGCCGGTGCGCACGTTGAGGCCCAGTTCCCTTTCGCCTGAATCCGGCTGGATTACGCCCGCCAGAAGTTTCAGCAGCGTGGATTTCCCCGCGCCGTTCCGGCCGACAAGGGCAAGCTTCTGCCCGCGCTCCAGTTCGAAGCTGAAATTATCGTAAACCTTGTTCTCCCCGTAGGACTTGCTGATGTTGGACAGCTTCAGGGCTTTGAGGCCGGTGCGTTCCGGCTGGGGGAACGACAGATGGATGCTTTTCATGCTGGGAGGCAGGGTGATTATCTCCATCTTCTCCATTTTTTTCAGCACGCTCTGCGCCCTCGCCGCGGTGGACATGCGGACGCGGTTCCGGTCCACGAACTCCTGCATCTTCTTGAGCTCGTTCTGCTGCTGGTAATAGTCGTACTCCAGGCGCGCGCGGGCGGCCTCGTATTCCTCCACGAAGTGGGCGTAATCGCCGTAGTACATCTTCATGTCGCCGTGCTCGAAACTGATAATGGCGGAGGTCGTCTTGTTTATGAAATCGCGGTCGTGCGATATTGTAAGCAGCGCGCCGGGATAGGAGGAAAGCCAGTCTTCCAGCCAGAGGAGGGAGTCAAGGTCCAGATGGTTGGTGGGTTCGTCCAGAAGGAGCGCATCCGGCTGCTGCACGAGCAGGCGGGCCATCGCGGCGCGCATCGCCCAGCCGCCGGAGAGTTCGCTCAGCTTGCGGTGGAAATCGACGATGCGGAAGCCCAGTCCCATCAGTATTTCCTTGGCAC
>CAYPTM010000186.1:0-5602 GCA_964413345.1 uncultured Elusimicrobiales bacterium | reverse complement strand
CTCTTCCATCTTTTCCTGGTTCATCTCCCTGCCGTGCTTCCTGAGAAGGGAGGCCGCCGCGGAAATGACGGTCATCGGCGAGCGGAATTCATGCGAGGCCGAGGCTATGAACCGGGTCTTGAGGTCGTTCATGTCCCGTTCCGCCTTGAGGAGGCGGGACAGCTCCTCCTGTTCCTGCCTGGGGGCGTTTATATCGTAGAACACGAGAATGTGCGCGGAGGGGTGCTCCGGCATTTCTACGCCGCGGCTTTCGCAGCGCATCCAGAGCGACGTGTCAGCCGCCCGGAAATCGAAAGCGCCGTTCTGTCCTGCGGAATTGAGCATTCCGTCCGGCAGGCCTATTTTCCTTACCAGGCCGGACACTCCGGACATGGCTTCGTCCCCCCATCTCTCGCGCATATAGCGGTTGGCGAACAGCACCTCTCCGCTTTCCCGGTCCGCGGCGCAGACGCCGTACGGCAGGCCGTCCAGCAGGGCTGAAAGTTTTTCGTTCGCGGCGCGCAGGGAGGCGTCCGCTGTCTTCCTGCCGGAAATGTCCAGCATGAAAACGACAGCTTTCCCCCTTCCCCGCCCTGAAGACGGGAGGAGGTATATTCTTGCGAGGTAATTCTGCTCCGCCATGCGGACTTCCCGCGTGACGGCTCCGGCCGAGGCGTGGGCCTGCTCCAGCCCGGCGCGCATGGCGTCCGCCAGCGGAAGCGGCAGTGCCGCAAAAACGTTCATGCCCTTCACTTTTTCCGGAGTCGAGCCAAGGAAATCGGCCAGGCGTTTGTTGCCGTGCTCTATTGCATATTCTCCGTCCAGCACCATGGCCATGTCCGGGGCGGAATTGAGGATGAAAAGCAGGGTGTCCTCCACGGAGGCGGCGGTCTGCTCGCTGGAGTGCATGAACGTGATATCCTGTGCCACGCCGGTCAGGATGTTGCCCGCCTTCCTTTCGCACCAGAGGGAGAGGTATATGTTTTCCCCGGCGGTGTTTGTGGCCTCGCAGTGGAAATAAGAGGAGTAATTCTGCTCCGAGCCTTTTTCCAGCGCCATGGTGGCCTGCTTGGCCATCATGTTCCTGTCCTGCGGGCGTATGAAGCGGAGGGTGAACTCCACGAGCGGCATTACCTTGCCGTTGGGAGCCTTTATGCCCAGGGTTTCGCAAAGGCCGGGGCTGAGGGTCATCATCAGGGAGCGGAGGTCCAGTTCCCAGCCGCCCAGCCGCGCGATTTTCTGTGTCATGGACAGGCGTTCCTGCGTCTGCAGCAGCTGTTCCGCGTGCTTCTTCTCCGCGGTTATGTCCGAGAGCGTGCCCGCCACGATGGCGGGATTTCCCGCGGCGTCCGTTTCGGCCGTTTTTCCCTTGCAGCGGGCCCATATGAAGCGCCCGTCCGCAGTGTGAATGCGGAATTCCTCGTTGAATACCGTGCTTTCCCTGTGAAGGTGGCGCTCGAACGAATCCCGCACCCGCTGCGCGTCGTCGGGGTGGATGAGGGAGAACAGCGCCTCCATGCTTGAGGCGAAGGTGCCGGGCGCGTATCCAAGCAGGAGGGAGAGCTTTTCGCTGAACGTGGCGTGGCCCGAGGGCAGCACCATTTCCCAGAAGCCGTCCGCCGCCGCATCCAACGCCAGCGAAAGCCGGCGCTCGCTGTCCAACAGGGCCCTTTCAGTGCCCTTGCGGGCGGTTATATCCTCGAAAACTCCTATCAGCGCGTATTCGTCGTCCGCGGCGGGCAGCTTGCCCATGTTCGCGCTGACCCATATCGGGTCGCCGTTCTTGCGGTAGCATTGCTTTTCAAATTTGTACGAGTCTATCTCCCCATTCGAGAGACGGGAGAAGAAGGGTATTTCCTTTTTCAGATAATCGTTGCTGGTGAAGCGGAAGAAAGGCGTCCCGGAAAGTTCCGAATCATCGCAGCCCAGAAGGGCCGCGTACTTCCTGTTCCACATTATAAGGCGTCCGTCCCGTCCGAAAATGGCTTTCGCCAGGGGGGACTCGTCGAAAAGGATGCGCAGGCGTTTTTCGTTTCGCCGCAGGCGTTCCTCGGCTTTCTTCCTGTCCCCCATGTCCTGTATCTGGGCGATGAAATAGGCCGGACGCTTGTCCCGGCCGCGCACGCAGACGACGGATATCATCGCGTGCATGGTCTCCCGCGATTTGGTGACAAAACGCTTGTCTATGCAGTAGCTTTCCGCCGTGCCGTCCAGCGCGCGCTGGAAGTACTGGGCATCTTCGGCTGTGTCGTCCGGATGGGTTATGCTGTCCCATGTCATGGCGGCCAGCTCGTCCCTGGTGTAGCCGAGCATGGAGCAGAAGCGCCTGTTGGCGTAAACCCATTTCTTGTCCGGCAGCGCTATGGCTGTTCCAACCAGGGCCAGTTCGAAAAAATCCTTGAAAAGCGAGATTGTGCCGCTTGCGTCATGTTCAGCATGGCTGGAGAGAAGGCCTTCCAGCCCCGCCAGCGTTTTGTCGTGCGGGGCGGAACTCCTGCCGAAAATTTTGCCCAAAATCGGTGTTCTGCCCGGTGCCGCGGACGCGAGTTCGGCCGTGGCCGGCTTAAGCGGGCTGAAGGCCATTAGCGAACAGTTTTTCCCGTTTACTTCTATTTGAGAGGAGGTGTGCGGCTGGGCGGCTATGGTGCCTGCTGAGGAGGTGCGCAAAGACTCCGCTCCGAACCTTTCCAGAGCGGCGCCGTTCTCGTAAATTACAACACCAGCAGGGTCTGTGATCACGACGGCGAAAGGCAGCAAATCCAGCGCCTTCAGTGCCGCGTGACCAGACAGCGTTCCGCTATCCTGACCTTTGCCGGGGCTGTTGTCGTTGCCAAGCATATTCCAGTCCTCAACTCAGCCCGCAAGCATCTTTATAAGTGTATTGCTAATCCAAAATAACTAGTAATATTCTAACTGTTTTTCCTGAATTGTCAAGATTAAATTTCCGATGCGTTTGGAGTAATAGGGTATTTTTTCCGCGCTTTTGATTACCTCAACGGCTCAATCAAACTATTTATTGCGGGGTAATGTAAATGACGTAGGAAAGGTTGGTTTTCCCATGCTTTACATCCAGCCGCGCGGATACTATAATGATTACCATAAGGCGGAAGGGAGGTTTCCCCCTGCCGCGTTTGTATTTTGGAGCGATGAACCGACATGTCCCGTAAACTGACCTTCGCCAAGGCCAACCTTTGCGCGGTGATAAGCGCCATACCGGTGCTTGTCTGCCTTGCCATGCTGTTCTGGGCCAAGGACAGAATACAGAATGCCGTCATCACGGAAGGCATGACCATATTGCTGACAGGCGTGCGCGATATGTGCGCCTCCCATTCATCGGTCAACAGCGAAGCGAAGGCCGTCCGGGAAATGCTTTCCCGCAGGGCCATAGGCTCCACGGGCTACATATTCGTCCTTAAGGGAACCGGTCCGGACAGGGGGCGTTACATCGTCTCGAAGCACGGTCTCCGCGACGGCGAGATACTCTGGAACGAGCGCGGGCGGGACGGGCGTTATTTCGTCCGGGACATGATAGGACAGGCCCTTTCGTCCGGCTCTACCGTTGTGGTGAGCGATGCCTATCAGTGGACCAATCCGGGCGAGCCCCATGCCCGGGACAAGGTCGCCTATCTGGTTTACTATGAGCCGTGGGACTGGGTTATCGGGGCCAGCGTGTATGTGGATGACGCCTATCAGATCGCCGGCAGGAGCATAGGCATAATCGTCAGGACCATTTACATGGTTTCCTTTATAGGCCTGATAGTGCTGGCTATTTCGGTAGGCTTCGGCTACTATCTCAATTTGATGATACACGCTCAGGAGGAGTCGCTTGAAACCCTCCGCCGCTCCCTGCAGGCGACCATAATACACGATTTGAAGAATCCGCTCGCTTCCATCGCGGGCTCAATCGCCATGCTGCGAGACACTTCGATTGACAGCAAGGTGGGCCGGGAGCTTGTCGAAATAGCTTTCGCCAGCACCAAAATACAGCAGCAGCTTATAGACACCCTTGTGGATGTGGAAAAGCTGGAGACCGCGGCGCTTGTTCCGTTCCCCGTCTGCGTGGACCCGGCCGAAGCCGTGGGCGAGATGGCCAAGAATATGTCGTTCGCCGCCAAGGGGCGCAATATAACCATCAGGACCGACTGCCAGCCGAATCTGCCCCAGTTCGCCGTGGACAGTGTTCTTCTGGACAGGATTTTGGCCAACCTCATAACCAACGCCATAAAATACTCGCCTTCCAATTCCGAGGTGCTGGTATCAGTAAGGATGCGCGGGGACCGTTTTCTCTTTGAGGTAAAGGATTCCGGGCCGGGCATACCGGCCTCCGCGGCTGAGCGTCTGTTCCAGAAATTCTACCGTGTCGAGGGAGCGGACAGAAGCAAGTATTCGGGGTCCGGCCTCGGCCTTTACTTCTGCAAGCTGGCGGTCGAGGCCCACGGCGGGGAAATAGGGGTGCGCACCGGCACTGGCGGAACAACTTTCTGGTTCGAGCTGCCGCAGATTCCCCCTGCCTCCGGCGAACTGCCTAAAACGGGAACCTGCGCCTGAAGGGATTCAACATGCACTGGATAATTCTTCTGCTGGCCGGCCTTTGCGAAGTCGTATGGGCCGTTGGACTGAAAATAAGCGACGGCTTTACCCGTTTCTGGCCTTCCGTGTGGACTGTAGTCGCCATGATAGCCAGCTTTGTCCTGCTGTGCGCCGCAATGAAGAAAATCCCCCTTGGCACCGCCTACGCGGTGTGGACCGGCATCGGCGCCGCCGGGACGGTGCTGGCGGGCATTCTCATGTTCGGCGAGAGCCGGGATTTGCCCCGGCTTCTTTTCATCGGATTGATACTGGCGGGCATCATCGGACTTAAGGCCACCCATGCGGGGTGAAAATGGCTGATTATTATGTCGTGCTCGGAATAGACCGGGGCGCGTCCTCAGCCCAGGTGGAGGCGGCTTTCTCCTCCAGAATGATGGACAGCGGTTCTTTTCAGCGCAAGGACATTGTCCGGGCATACGCGGTTTTGTCCAACCCGCAGAAACGAGCCGCGTATGACGCCTCTTTCTCTTTAGAAGGACAAGCCGCCACGGCTCCCTCCGCTCCGAAAGAGCCTGCCAGTCCGTTGATTTCCGGAAAAATTGGCGCCGGTTTTTCGTTCGCGGTAGTGAAGGAAAAGTCCTTTTCCCCGCCGTCTTCTCAATCCAGGGACGCGGTCGCTTCCGTTAAAAAACCCGTATCGTGCCCTGTTTGCGGCGCTGTCGTCTCGGGGGCGGAAACGGGCGATATAGTCCGCCGCTCGGCCCTGCTCAACCATCTCGTTTCCGCGAAGGTTTCCGGCGGACATGAGATGGATTATTCCTCCGCCTGCGCCATGGCTGACAAGATTGTGCCGGAGTTTTCATGGTCCGCGGCCCGCGGCTCAGCGGCTCAGCCCTCCAGGACCGATTCCGCCCCGTCGTTGCCTTCCTGGGGGACCGAGGACCGTCCGCAGGAGGGGTCTTTCTCCGCGAAACTGGTTCTGCTGGCTTTGGCCGCCTTGGCGGTATATATGCTGTGGGGCCGCCTCTCCGCGCTTTATTCTTCGTTCCTGCCTTCTTCCAGACACGCGCCTTCCGCCGTCTCTTCGGAGCAA
>CAYPTM010000185.1:0-5603 GCA_964413345.1 uncultured Elusimicrobiales bacterium | reverse complement strand
AAATCGGTGACCGTCCGATTAAAGATGCGTTCGCGGAACTGACTCGCGCCAAGAAGTGTTATAACTGCGGGCAAATGGGTGATTTGAGTTACAGTTTAAGTTTCATGCCGGACAACATAAAAACCTGGCTTAAGTTTTAGTTATGATAAAGACCGTCGCCGTTACCGGAGCTTCTGGTTTTGTCGGCCGCCACGTGGTAGAAATGTTGCTGCGGCAGGGCTATGCCGTGAAATGCCTTTCCCGCTCTGCTGCAGTCTCTTCCAGTCAAGGGCAGACCTGGCACAGGGTAGACTGGAATGATCCGGCCACACTGAAGTCCGCCCTCGCAGGCGCGGATGCAGTCATTCACTCCGCTGCCATGCATCCTAACCGGACTTCGCGGGACCGTGACCGGATAATAAATTTTAATGTTGATTCCACGCGGGTTCTGCTGAATGCATTGCCTTCCATTGACTGCTTTGTCATGCTTTCTTCCATGCGGGCGCTCATAAACAAAACTTCCGGCGGCCATTTCGACGGGAACAGCATATACGATTTCGAAAAAGATGATTTGCCTTACGGGATAAGCAAGCATCTCTCAGAAGAAGTATGCCGGGAATTTGCCTCCCGCACAGGCTTGAGAACCGTAATCGTAAATCCTACTCCTGTAATAGGTCCTGGCGATATCGGCCCTTCTCCCAATGGCAGGTTCATCCTTGGTTTTATCAAATCCCGGCTGCCGCTTTCCGTGGATACCAATTATGGCTTCGTGGATGTTCGCGATGTCGCCTCGGCAATCGGACTTCTTATGCAAAAAGGCGTTTCCGGTCAGAGGTATGTTCTTTGTTCCGCAAACTGGCCGTTGAAAAAATTTATAAGGCAGGTGCAGTCAGTTGCGGGGATCGAGAGGCCTGTAATAAATATCCCGCTTCCTGCCGCATACATTGCCGGTATTCTTTGCGATTTTATTGAAAAGTTCGTCGCGGTAAATCTTCCTGTCACCCGCTCGACTGTAAAATTTGCGGCGTTACGGCCAGTCTTTGACGGTTCCGCGATAGAAAAACTTGGATTTTCTTATATCCCTCCGGAGAACAGCGTGAAAGATGCCGTGCTTTGGCTGGTTGAAAACTATGGGGATGTAGCAGGGAGGGAAAAACGTGCGGCTATGTGAACAGCTTCCACAATTACGGTGCCGTATCAAGGGCTCATGTGCTTCCTGCGGAAAGCGTCTCTGGGACGGGGCATTGCCCTTGTCCGAGTTATTGCCGAAAAGCTTATGCCCTTATGCGTATTTCGCGCTTGTCCCATACTGGATGTCCTTTACCCAAGGAGCCAGTTTTCGCTGGCGCATGGCCAAGGATGATGTCATCTGCCAATGCGCTTCGCCCGGAGGGCCGGTGTTTCTTGTTAAAGCTGGCACGCCCGAACTGATCAGCGCCGAGATCATTGCCGATGTCGCACGCTGTTCATATTCTCTGGGCAAAGGGGCACGTTTTACCATTGGCGAAAATCCATTATGCCCGGCCTTGTTCCCATCATTGCTAGTCGGGCTGGATACATTGCTGGCAACCGGGCGTGTCGAGCTTACCTGCGCCAGGACCGGGAATGCGTTTGTTGTGGAAAAAGAGGAGGCATTGTGAGCAATACCTCTTTTGCGTGTTCTGCCCTCTCCTCCAAAACCGCCACGATGAAGGTGTCCGTAGCCAAATTCAACGCCTCATGTTTTTTTTGCAGGAAGTGCGGCGAGGAATTCTCTCTTGAGGAGCTTGTTCCGGAAGGGGTCTGTCCCGATCTGTTTTTCCAAATTTATCCACAGTACCTAAGCTTGCTGTACAATGGCAGGCCTGGCGGGAAAAGCTCGGTCGAACTGGCGTGTCCCGGCACGGCGGGGAAAACATACTGGCGTCTCAGCGCGAGACCGCAGCTTTTGAGTCCTTTAATCAATATTGCGAACTGGTTTTTCCATATGATTGGAAAGCCGAAGGATGCATTCGACCGGAAAATAGTTTTGGAACTGCTGCGCGTGGAGGGTCACTGCCCCCGGCAGTATCGGCCAGGGCTGAAACTAGTATTCAACCAATACTCCCATTTGTGGGGAAGGCGCTTTTTCTGCCCTGCGGTGTTTTATACTCTTTATCCTCTGATGCTGTCATGGCGCGGGGAAAATGAAAAAATAAGCGCCAGATGTCCCGCAGATTATACTTCGATAGTGTTTGAGATCAAATCCAAGGATGCCTCGTGAAAAAAGCCGCCCTCTTTTCGCTGAACGACACTTCCAAGGCGGAGCTTTTCGCATCCGCTCTTATAAAAGCCGGTTGGGAAATAGTAGCGTCACGCGAAACCGTGGCGGTATTGTTCAAGGCCGGCTTGCCTGTTGCGGACATAGCGGATTTCACCGGCGTTAAAAAGGACTACGGTTTTCCGCCAACTCTGCACGCCCGCGTGGAAGCCGCCCTTACCGCGTCCGAGGAACCGAGGATTGAGCTGGTTTACGTTTTACCCTATCCGTTGGAGAAGGGGAACGATGTCGGCGGGCGCACCCTGCTGGCGCTTGCGGCTAAAGGCGGAAGAATACCTGTAATGACCATCGCGGACATGGAGAAAGTTGTCGCGCAGGTGGCGGCCTCCGGCGACATAGAACCAGCGTTCCGGCAGGAGCTGATCGGCAAAACCTATTTCGAGATTGCCCGCCACTATGCCAGGCTTGCATCCGCGTCCGGCGGGTATGATGTCCTGTCCGGCCGTTTCGCATACGGATTATTGAACGGGGAGAACCCCTACCAGGTTCCCGCGGAAGTCTTTTGCTGCCCGAACGAGGACGCCGATGCGCTTTCGTTTTGCAATTTCGACCGTGTCAGTGGCGAAGCCCCTTGTTTTACCAATGCGGCGGATGCTGACTGCATTTTGCACACATTGTGCCTTGTCGCCGAGGCATGCAGGCTAAACACAGCCGCAGTCCCGTATATTTGCGTGGCGGCGAAGCACGGCAATCCCTGCGGGCTCGGCTTAAGCCGGACAAGTGCCGCCGAAGCAGTGGAAAGAGCGTTGTTTGGGAATCCCCGTTCAATCTGGGGCGGAGAGGTGGCGGTCAACTTCCCCGTGGATGCCGCGTTGGCGGGCACCCTTTTCAAAAGCGACAAACGCGCCGCGAAACTGGCGGATGCCTCCTGGATGCTGGACATAATACTCGCTCCCGGCTTTTCGCCCGAGGCGGTAGCCCTTTTAGGCAAGCGGCAGGGGCGCAAGTTATTCACGAATGCGGCTCTTTCGGCTCCATTTCTGAAAAAGTCAAAGCATGATTACCGCTTTGTGCGCGGGGGATTCCTCCGCCAGCCGCCAGCAAGCTATGTTCTGGACATCGGCGCTGTTTCCCTTGAAGGCGACGCTTTCCTGCCCGCCGAAATGGACGATTTGATTATATCCTGGGCCACTGCTTTCAGTTCTAATCATGGTGGGAACGAAGTTGCTATAGCCAAAAATGGCGCGCTTATAGGAGCTGGTGGCGGTCCATCCACTGTTGAAGCCGCCAGTGTGGCGGTGGAACGCGCCGCGGAATGCGGGCACGACTCTCGCGGCGCGGTTTTTGCCGCGGACGCCTTTTTCCCTTTTACTGACGCTCCCGCCGTATTGTGCGGGGCCGGTATTGCAGCCGGCTGTGTACCGGCGGGGGGAAAACGCGAAAATGACGTCAGGGAGTTTTTGCGGAATAATGGCGTCAAAATGGCTTACATGCCCCCGGATTGCCGCGGTTTTTGCCGGCACTAACCAAATGCAGGGTTTCCCGGCCTGACATAAGCGAAACAGACACATTAAACAAACCGACACCCCGCAATATAATTGCGGGGTGTCGGCTTTTCACAACACGGTTCCCATTATGCAGGGCAGATGTATTCAATTCGGCAGCTTGACTTACCGGGGTGCATTACACCTATAATTTGATTGAAGGGGCTAAGTCCGGTCGGGCTGTTTCAGAGAATGGCCTGTCATTTTTTACCGGCTTTGGAGAATGATATTAAACTTGAACTGAATCTGGACCAATGGCTCTTTGCTATTGTGCTTATACCCTTGTATCTGGCGTATCTGTTTGTATTTCGTAATTTTATTTTATATTACGAGATATTCAATGTGTGCACATACTTCAAATTACTTGCCTTTTGTGCGCCTATATATATTTTCGTAATAATTGTATGGGAAAATCATTTTTCTCCTGCTGACTTTGGGCGAATGTTCCTGCCACTGCTATGTTGGTTGGTGTCAACACTTGTTATTACTGGGGGGAAATCTGAGATAAATTTTTATTTGCTTGAGCCTCTCTTGAGTCTCGGTATTGGCGGTTTATATGTGTTCAAGGGACCGTTAAAAAAATACGGATTCAGCGAGGCAGCGATGCGCAATACGTATTTCATTATCAGTGGGGTTTTAGTGCTGATGGTAGTTTTACTGATTCCTCCTTATGGAGGATAAACAGTTGGATATACAGTGTGACGGGCAGTAGCGGCTGGCTTGCGCAAATGCGCAGTATGGGGAAAATATCAAGGGATGGGGTATGCTATGTATCTTTCTAAACTACTACTGATATATGGAGGATTGTTTTTGGCACTTCGGATTTTATATAAGCTGTCTGAAAATAACAAGTTCATTTTGCCAATGTTTCTGCTTAGTTCAATAATTCTTCCTGCTATTATGATTGAGGCGGGCATTTTGTTGGCAGACAGGACATCGCTTGCTGACAAGCTTATTTTGAGTTTTCCTACATGCTTAATTGTTCTCGACGCGACAATGGAGTCTATTGGCGTTGTAGTTCATCCTTCTTTTAGAAGTATGGTGTATTCAATTTTAACCAAGACGTACGCTCATAAGGCATTTGCGGTGATGGGTTTGTTGTCTAGATTCAAATTACTGCTGGCGTTATCCTGGCTTGTTATCAGTGTAAAGCCGCTCATAAATGTTTTGCTGTCTTCCTATGATATGCGATGTCGAGTATTGCTTGTGATGGCCCTTGTTTCTTTGCAGTTTTTTTTAGTTCATGTCTTCTATGCTCCAGAAAAATATCAGAGGTTTGAGTTGTAACTGGGCTGTCTCTCATAAAACCAACGATGGGCTGCGCCATACTTGTTAACGGCGCATTATTTTTGTCGAAGTATGTGGAGGTTTGTATGTTTGCTATTTTAGCCGGTGTGTTCGGACTATTTTTTGCTACTTTGAATATCCAGTCTTATCATATTAATGCCCAGGACGAAGTGATGGATGGCTTATTTGTCCTCCAGAATTTATTCCTGGGGCTTGGTATCATTACGTGGTTTGCGCTCATTATTTATTGCGGCTATAAAATACATTGGGTTGCAATAATGCTTATATGGGGTGGTGGAATTTTTTACGGCTCTGTATTTTTCTGGGTATTGAAACACACCGGGAGTCTTTGTTTTTTACGATTATTGCCATATTTCTTGTGGCCATTATGCGCATATGAAATAGTTTTGGCGCTATAACGCCCAATATGATCTAGTAGGGAAAAACTGCGGAGTTTTTGCGGAATAGAGGTTTTCGAATGCGAAATAATTGCAGTATAGTAAAGTGGTCGGGTTTGTCTAGACCGATATCAGGCCCTTGCTAAGGTGATAAAA
>CAYPTM010000184.1:0-5609 GCA_964413345.1 uncultured Elusimicrobiales bacterium | reverse complement strand
GCAGGATATTGCAGCCAGCGCGTTGTAAACGTTATACCGCCCGCACAGGCGCAGGTGCACCGCGACGGGAGGATGTTCCGGCGCGTTCAGCGTGAAGGACACCCCGTCGAGGGAATCCTGTATGCCGGTCGCGCGCCAGAGACTCCCCTCGCCCAGTCCGAACGTATGGGCCTGAACCGAGGGGTCCAGCAAATCCTGAACCTGCCGGGCACGAGGGTCGTCCCCGTTTATGAAAGCAAAGCGTTTCTTCTTGGGGTTGGTCCGGCCAAGCATTTCGAACAGCTTCATCTTGGCGTCGAAATAGCCGTCCTGTGTTTGATGAAAATCCAGATGGTCGCGGTAAAGATTAAGGAAAATGGCGGCGTCGAAATATATGCCCTGCACCCTCTTCAGAGACAGAGAATGGGACGAGACCTCCATCGCCACGGCCTTGGCCCCCGCGTCCCGCATCTGGGCCAGCAGCCGTTCAAGATATATGGCATAGGGCGTGGTGTTTATGGCCGGAGCGATGACCTGTCCGTTGACACGGTAATTTATCGTGCCTATTACGCCCGGCTTGAGGCCGTGCAGCGCGAGTATGGATTCCAGAAAATAGGCGGTAGTGGTCTTGCCGTTGGTGCCGGTTATGCCGATGGTCTTCAGGCTGATGGAAGGCTGGGAGAAGAAACGTGACGCCGCAAGGGCCATCGCGTCGGCCAAGTCCTTGACCGCCACTACCGGTATCGGATAATGCTCTTCCGGCGCGCGGTCGGACACAGCAGCTATGGCCCCCCGCTCAGCCGCCGCCGTTATGAATGAATTTCCGTCAACATGGGCGCCCGGCACGGCAAAGAACAGATCCCCCCGTCCGGCCTGGCGCGAGTCGGCGCATAAACCGGATATCTCCATCTCCGGCAGGGGCGCGCCGCCGAAAAGCTCGGCCCCCTGAAGCAGGTCCCGTAATCGCATAGCAAAATGGTATATTTATCACGGGCCCTTTACAATCCCCTGTACAGCACAGAAAACGGCCCTTTTCAGGAGAATACCCGCATGAATTTCAAGCATCTGACACTGGCACTGATATTCGCCTGCTCCGCCGCGTACGCGGCGGATACCCCTAAAACTTCCGCAACTCCCGCGCAGGATGTCCCGTCAAACGGCCCCGTCGTAAGCCGGGACATGAAAGAACCGGACTTCAACGCGCTCGGCTTCGGGGAGCTTCAGCAGCATGACCCGGACGAAGACGGGCTGATGACGCGCAAGGATTACCGCGCCTGGATGTTCGACGGCATGGACCGCGCGAAAAAGGGATTCTTCACCGCGCTGGACGCGGTGATATACTATACGGGCCTTGAGCAGGTCCCCACGCTCAGGCAATACAGGAAACCCTTCAGTTTTTCCTTCAAGTATCTGGACACGAACAAGGATGGCATAGCAACCGGAAAGGAATACGCGGCTTTCGCGGTCGCCCTGACACGGGCCGCCGACGCCAACGGCAACGGAAAAGTGACGCGCGCGGAATTCAACGCCCTGCGCAAAAAAATGTTCGACCTTGAGGACGTGGACAAAAACGGCGGCATATCGCTGGCTGAATATCTGGAGCTTGTTCCCCGCACGGCAAAAGCCGGCGCGAAAAAAACCCCGGCATCCGGGAAACACGCGGCGAAAAAACCGGCCGCCTCAGGCAAAGCCAAATGACCGGCCCAGTCTGCGCCCACGCCGACCTGGAGGCACTTTACCGCCATTACAACAGGCGTGAATTCGTCCATCCCGACCCGCTGGAGTTTCTCTACAACTATCACGAGCCGGCAGACCGGGAAACGGCAGGGCTTATAGCCGCGTCACTGGCCTATGGTAATGTAAAACAGATACTTAAGGCTGTCGCCTCCGTACTTGAAGTCATGGGCAAAAGCCCGGCAGGCTATCTTGAAAAAAAACGGGAAGCCGAAATAAGAAAGGATTTCGCCGCGTTCAAATACCGTTTCACAACCGGGGAACAGCTCGCCAACTTTCTGCGCGGCATGAAAGGCCTGCGCCGTGAGTACGGAAGCCTGGAAAAATGTTTCATGGACTGCCTGCCGGAACGCTGCGGGAACATCTGCACGGCACAGACTGAATTCGCGAGGCGAATTTACAAGGCGGGCGGGGCCATATCAACCCTGATGCCGAATCCGGAACGGGGCAGCGCCTTCAAGCGGCTTAACCTCTATCTGCGCTGGATGGTAAGGCGCGACGCGGTAGACCCCGGCGGCTGGGACGGGGTTTCCCCCTCGCTGCTGATAGTGCCGCTGGACACCCACATGCACCGGATAGGCAAGGCCCTCTGCCTTACAAAGCGCAATCAGGCCGACCTTAAAACCGCCCTTGAAATCACGCGCGGCTTCGCCGCCGTTAGCCCCAAAGACCCCGTCAAATATGACTTCTGCCTGACCCGCTTCGGCATCCGCGACGAAATAGACCTCTCCGACCTCAGGAAACGGCTGAACCTCGGCTGAACATAACGCACCGCATAGACAGGCTTCCGTGCGCCGTCCCCTCCACGGGGAAGGAAACCCTGTCTTTTCCGCGCCGCATCCCCAGGGCGTAAAGCAGCGGCCAGTAATGCTCGGGAGTGGGGATGGAAAGTTCCGCCGCGGCGCCCAAGGTTTCATACTCCACAAGCGGCCTGTCGTCCCCGCTCTCAAGGATTTTCTTGACCATGGAATCGAATGCGAGCGTCCAGTCGTAAGGCGCGGCGGAGGCAGACGGGGACATGAGGCCCAGATTGTGGACAATGTTCCCGCTGGCCACCATGAGCACCCCCTCGTCGCGCAGGGGCGAGAGTTCCCTGCCAAGTTCGTAATGGAAAGCGGCGGGCTGCGCCTCGTCCATGCTTAGCTGGAAAACGGGAACATCCGCCTTGGGAAAGAGATGTTTTATGACGGACCACGCGCCGTGGTCCAGTCCCCAGTCCATGTCCTGCCGCACAGAGGTGCGCCTTACCAGCCTGCGCAGCCGCTCAGCCATTTCAGGAGCGCCCGGACAAGGATAGGTCACGCTGTAAAGTTCCTTCGGGAAACCGTAAAAATCATGTATGGTGCGGGGTGTCCGCGATATGTGGACCGCGGTACCGGCAGTTTGCCAATGGGCGGACACGCACAATACTGCGGACGGACGGGGAAGCCTTTCCCCCAGCGCGCGCCACCCGTGGGAAAACGTGTTATTTTCCACTGCGTTAAGGGGAGTTCCATGCCCCAAAAACAGCACCGGCATTTCAGCTTGTTTCACGGGACCTCCATATCATCCTTTTCTCTGCACTATTATAGTTTATTTTGATTATCAACGCAGCGCCGGCTAAAATCCTGTCCGGAATTTATCCGACGAAGAAAATGGTATCTTTTTAGTAGGGTATTGACAACTTCCATTAAGTTGGATACACTTTTACTTACCGCTCTATTTCGCTATACTTTTGCGGCTGGAGCGCAACGATATCATTACCATCTAAGGAGGAAGAATAAATGGCATCTCTCAAGGGAACACGCACCGAGAAGAACATTCTCACCGCTTTCGCGGGAGAATCGCAGGCAAGGAACAGATACACCTATTTCGCCTCCAAGGCGCGGAAGGAAGACTATATCCAGATAGCGCAGATATTCGAGGAAACGGCGAACCAGGAAAAGGAACACGCCAAGCGCCTTTTCAACCTGCTTGAGGGCGGAGAGGTGGAAATACAGGCCGCATTCCCGGCCGGGAAAGTGGGCACGACAGCGGAAAACCTCGAAGCCGCCGCCGGCGGAGAGAAGCACGAATGGGAACACATGTACCCCGATTTCGCCAAAACGGCCCGCGAGGAAGGCTTTGAGTCCATCGCTAAAATATTCGAAGCCATAGCCGTCGCTGAAAAACAGCACGAGAAGCGCTATAACGACCTGCGCGCCAACATTCTCGGCGGCAAGGTATTCAGGAAAGACAAATCGGTCACCTGGCGCTGCCTCAACTGCGGCTACATCCACACCGGGGACAAGGCCCCCGAGGCCTGCCCGGCCTGCGCCCATCCCAAGGCCTGGTTCGAACTGCTGGGCGAGAACTGGTAACTTCCCCCCGCCTCCGGCGGGAACGACGGAAAAGCAAAAGGAGAATTCCACTATGACCGAAAGGAAAGACGTGGTAAATTTCAAAGGCACCCCGCTGACGCTGCTTGGCGAGGAACTGAAGCCAGGCATGCCGGCCCCGCAGGCGACGCTCGCGGCGAACGACATGTCGCCCGTTTCACTTTCCTCCTTCAAGGGGAAAACGGTGATACTGTCCTGCGTGCCATCGCTGGACACGCCCACCTGCGACATCGAGACACGCCGCTTCAACAAGGAGGCGGCCGCCCTCTCAGGCGACGTGGTGGTGCTTACCGTCAGCCGGGACCTTCCCTTCGCGCAGGCCAGGTGGTGCGGCGCGGCGGGAGTGGATCGGGTTAAAACGCTCTCGGATTACGCGGACGGCTCCTTCGGGAAAGCGTTCGGCATATATCTTAAGGAATGGGCCCTGCTGGCGCGCGTGATTTTCGTGCTGGACAAAAACGGCACAGTGCGCTATGTTCAATATGTCAAGGACGTGAGCACCGAGCCGGATTACGAAGCAGTCCTCAAGGCGGCCAGGGCCGCCCTGTAAAAACAGCGAAGGAGGAAACGCCATGATAAGCAAGAAAATGGAAGCCGCATTCAACGCGCAGATAGCGGAGGAGCTTTTCTCCGCCGGGCTTTACTATCAGATGGCGGGCTGGTTCAGCGCCAACGGCTATGACGGGATGGCCGGCTGGATGCTTGTCCAGAAAGGCGAGGAGCAGACCCACGCCCATAAATTCTTCGAGCACATCGCCCAGCGCGGCGGCATGCCGGTAATCGGCGCCATGCAGGCGCCGAAAGCCGAGTGGAAAAACCCGCTCGAGATATTCCAGGCCGCCGTGAAACACGAGCAGCACATAACAGCCTGCATCAACAAGCTGCTTGACCTGGCCCACGCGGAGAAGGACCACGCCGCCGCCGAATTCCTTCAGTGGTTCGTAAAGGAACAGGTGGAGGAGGAGGACAGCGTCTCCAAAGCCGCGCAGAAGCTGGAGCGCATCGGCTCTTCGGGCGCGGGGCTGGTGATGATGGACAAGGAACTCGGCAAACGGGGCAAGGCCTGAGCCATGAAACCTTTCCCCGCTCAGGAAGTATTGCAGATGGCGGTTCGGATTGAGGAGAACGGCGCGGCCTTTTACGAAAAGGCCGCCCGCCTCGTCCGGGACCCGGCCGCGGAGAAGCTCCTGCTGGCCCTGTCCAACGCGGAGAGGGAGCACAGGGCGTATTTCCGCTTCCTGCTGGACGACATGACGGCAAGGGAACGGGAGCTGCCATTCGCTTCCGACGACAGCGATAACGCCGCCTATCTGGCCTCAATCGCGGACGCGCAGGTCTTCCCGGCGCAGGAACCGGCCAGCCTGCTGACCGGTTCAGAAACCCCGGCCCGCATAATCGAAATGGCTTTGGGCGCGGAAAAGGACAGCATAGTCTTCTATCTCAGCATGAAGGAAGCCGTGCCGGCGGCCAAGGGCAAGGAAAGGCTGGACACAATCATACGGGAAGAGCTGTCCCACATAAGGACGCTTGAGAAGGCCT